>JBJFEF010000279.1:1690-5247 GCA_051890435.1 Muribaculaceae bacterium | reverse complement strand
AGAGAGAATCTTCTTGATTTCATAGGCAAAAAGCCAAAAAATTCACATCGGCATCATGTTAATATAATGACGATGTGTAACTATTTGCGCTGCAAAATTATAAAAATTATTGCAATTAACCGCAATTTTCCTTCATTTTTTCAAATTTCTTGGCTCATATAAAATGAAACGCACTTTCTACAAAAAAAATCGTAGCTACCCCGTGAACGGGTTTTATTCCACCTTGAAGTGGAAGGTCTTGTCCCACTCTCGAAGAATCGACATCGATACGGTCTTCTTGCTGAGGTTGAATACCTCCGACCACTGTGTGAAGCCGGTGGAACCTTGATACCCGTAGGGATCTTGTGCCACCACTTGCAGCAGGCTCATAGCCTCATCGGGCGTCATCTTGTAGTTGTGCTGCAACAATCCGGCTCTCAAGTTATCATAGCGGTCTTTTCCGTGCAATGAATGTTTCATTCCGTGTGGAGTATCGTTCATTGTAGGCGACACATAGAAATTAGTGACACAGCGCAGAGTGTCGTTACCGGTGAGGACTTCCATACGGTTTGGATTGAGCAGTGTGTCGGGATTGGTGTATTCCACAATGGCAAAGTCGCCCTTGGCATCAGCCATAAAGAAGTGATAGCTTGCCGAATCGGTATCCATATACATGTTGTAATTCTTCAGCATTTCCTTAGCCTCCTTCACGGTGCTGGCGCGGTCGAGCAACATGCGCATAGCCACGGTGGTGAAGATTTTCTTGTTTGGCGAATCGGTCTGGGCAGTTGGTAGTCCGTCGAGCTTGAGCACGCTCACGGCAAATCCATCTTCGTTGATGCCATCAAGAAGCAGATAAGGCAGAGCCATAAGCATCGAGAGGTCATTGCCCTTCTTGGTGTAGAATCCGCTCTCGTATTTGACGAACTGACCATCGACAAACGATACCGACTTCTTGCCGCCTACGGGAGCAGTGTGCACGGCAATGAGAGGAATCATCACGCGCTCCTTGGTGTCGGGGTCTCGATGGTTGAAGTCGAAGTTTCTGCCCATCAAGAAATTGCCTGACGAAGGATCGGGGCAAGCAAAGGCACTACAACCGGCATCGTAAGTCAAGCCCGCGCTCTTTGCCGAAGGAATAGAGTCAAAGAGATGAGTGACTACAAATCTTGTAAGACTTGTGGTGCCAACGATTCCGGCATTCAAAGCCTCATCGAGCTTGTAATCCACAGTGTAGTTCATCTCATAGATTCTGCCCTTATCGCCCTCAAGGTCAACAAGCGAATAAATCATATCAAGTTTGTCCTTGTCTTTAATAAACACTGCATCATTTGTAGTAGGAGTAGGAGTCGGAGCCGGCTCCTCATCGTCGCTACAAGCAGTCAGCATAAACACCGACAGCAAAGTGCTAAAAGCAATCGGTTTCATCAGTTTTACAAATCCCATCTTAGTCATAGCGGTAAAAATTTAGGATGATTAATATTCGTAGAAGTCAAATAACTTAGTTCTGAGACAGTCAATTCCCAATTGATATCTAACTATCGCATAATTAGATTGTTGCAAATATACGAAATTTCCAAATAAATTTATCCCGTTGAAAATATGTTTTTCAGCATAAAATAAACGGCTCTGTTTCAATGAAGTAGAGGAGCGACTTTGGCATCACGCATGGCGCGGAAGGAGTCGAAGGTGCGGTAGATGTCGGTGAGGGCAGTGTCGGCGTTGTCGAGCTGCGCCTCATAGAGCTGTGCTCCGGCACGGCTGTTGGCTGTCACACCACGAAGCACTCCGTTCACTCCCGAGATGTCTTCTATCAGCTTCATCTGCGTGTCGAGCAGTTGGTAGGCTCCCACATCGGCTCCTCGCGACATCACTTGCTGCGGCATTGTGCCCGACGGGTCGCGCACAAAGGGTATGATGCCGTTGGTGTTCGACCACAGTTTACGCACTTCGCTCCACGTGAAGCCTTCGGGAAGCCCCGATTCCGGATAGAGCAGCACACCCTTGGCGCTTGAGTTCAAGATGTGGTCGAGCACGGTGATGAGGCGGTTCACATACTTCTGCTGGTCGATGACGTCTTCAACAAATGAGTGCACCTCGCCGTCGGTGAGCGGATAGAGGCGGAAGGCAAAGGGATGGCTGCCGTGGGCGTAAGGCGACAGGTAGTGCGCAAGCAGCGTGCCATCGGGGGCAAACCAGCGGCAATGCCATTCCTTCACTATGCTTCTGCGCACCACCATCGGCTCCTCGCCTCGCGCCATGCGCTCGCGGTTGTCGGCTTCGAGCTGCGACTGCCGGTCGAGCGAAGTGGTGAAGGCTTTTTTCCGGGCTACGTCGTGGCAGCGCAGCACTTCCTTCAGCTCCAGAGTCCACACCTCAATGGCACGGCACTTGCCTCCCTTGGCTTGCCAGAACGAGCCGCAACGCTCGGCATCGCTGCCTATCTCTGCCGACGTGTAGATGGCTTGCAGCGAAGAATACACCTCGCGTATGCGGCGGCTCTCTGCCACATCGCCTTGGGCAAGAAGCATTATCAGCTCACTCACGTGCAAGTCGTGCAGATAGCCCACTATCTCGCAATCGGTGCCGCGAACGTCCTCCATCAGGTTGCTGAAAAAGCGGTTCACATTGAGCATCTCCACCACTGGCACGCTTGCCGTCGATGCATTGTCGCGGTCTTCGTCGATGCGCTGCACGCAACAGCCCGAAATGAGAAATTCCTCAAGCGTGCGGGCATCGAGCTCTTCAATGCAGTTAAGCTTGTAGGTGGCTGCTGCGCGTCGCTCAGCCGAGTCGTTGGCGCCTATGGAGCATCCTTGTGCCAGCATACGCATCACCGGCTTGTCCTTGCCACGGCTGAGCTCTCGCTCCACAGCCTTCGTTTCCTCTGCCACCGACTTGCGGAAACGCCCCACCACACACTTAATCAACTGTCGCAGCATATTGTTGGTGAGTGGTTCCTTGCCACAGCGGGCAAGCAAGTCGCCCTCAGTAACCCACTGCCCGTTGTCGTCCTTCACCGGGTCGCCCCACTGGCGACCGTAGGTGAAATCCTTGTTGCGGCGGCGACGGCGGCGTATCTCGCCCCAACTCATCCATGCCTTCAGCGCTGCATCGAGCACGCGCAAGTCGGCATCGGTTGCTCTTTTCTCAATATTTGGCGAGAACACACTCGCCGGTTTTTGCTTGTTTTTCATGGCTATATTATCTTTTTTCCGCAAAATTACCCCTATCTATCACCCTGTTTCTCAATAAAAAGTGATTTTTTTTGAAAAAAATCCTACTTTTGTGCAACTTTTTGTTGATGTCGCGCATCAAAAGAACGTAAGGCACAACAAAACAGCCTTGCCCGACAAAGATTATTAATCAAAACACTAAAAAAATATGAAACAAGTAATTCTTTCAATCGTAATTGCAGTGATCTCGCTGCTCAGCTCTTTCTCGGCTAATGCCGACAATGCGAGCGTACAAATGAAGGGCGACAGCATGGTTGTCGTCGATGGTAAAGACACCGTAACCATCACTATGGGCAAGCTCAAGGAATTTGCCGCTAAAATCAACAACCGTCTCGACGACAC
>JBJFEF010000279.1:0-1590 GCA_051890435.1 Muribaculaceae bacterium | reverse complement strand
CCCAACGCTCCGCAGCAGCCTATCGACGGATCTTCGTGTGATGCTATCTACAGCCGTCTCCGCTGGCACCGTGGCGCACGCTCAGGCTTCAAATTGGGTATCATAGGTTTGGCTTTCCTCATCTTTGCATTAATGATTCTAGAAGAATTTTTCGCAGCCGTAGGCTTCATCTTCCTCCTCATCGGTGCAGCTAAGCTTGCCATTGCCTACTTCGACACCCGCGTGCCATTCATTCCGCAACAGCCCAACGCTCCGCAGCAGCCTGTTACGCCACAAGCACCGGTAACTCCGCAGCAACCCGTAACACCGCCGCCTTTCAACGACGCAAGAGCTTCCAACACTAACGATGAAGACAAAGTGTGAGATTGTGAAACCTCTAACTTCTGTAATAATTAATTTTTGAAATGATGAGCACAGTGTTGAGTAAAATAGAAGAACTCAAACTGATTGCCCGATGCACGATTGGTGATGACCGTCGTGCATTTGGCACACTCGTCGAGGCCTACCAGCCACAGGTGAGGCGTTTCTTCCTCAATCTCACCCTCGGCGACGAGGCTCTCAGCGACGACCTTGCTCAAGAAACGTTTCTCAAGGCTTATCTCAACGTGCGCAGCTTCCGTGGTGTTGCCAAGTTCAGCACCTGGCTCTACCGAATCGCCTACAATGAGTTCTGCTCTTGGCAGCGCAAAACACAGCACGAAGCCGCGATGCCCGATGGCCTCGACGAGAACTTCGACGATGACTACTACGACGCCTCGGGCAACCACTGCTACTCTGCCTCCGACAGCGTTGATGCTCATATCGATGTGTGGCGCTCGATGCGCGTGCTCTCCGACACCGAGCGCACACTCGTCACCCTCTTCTTCATTCAAGACTATCCCTTGAAGAAGATTGTGGAAATCACCGGTCTCCCCGAAGGCACAGTGAAATCCTATCTAAGCCGCGCTAAGTTAAAACTTGCCCGCGTGATGAAGCGATAATTTCTTGATTATTTTTTGTTTTTTAATCTGAAAACCCTAATTTTGCACTCACAATGAAACACTTCGATAACATCGACGATATGGAATTGGGACGCCTCCTCAAGGAGCAACTTCCCGAGGCTGGACGCAACGAGTGGTTCACCCGTAAAGTGATTAACCGCCTCCCCGAAAAGCAGCAGCGCAGCTTCGGCTGGTTGTTGCCTCTGGCTTTTGCCGTGTCGATTATCCTATGCCTCGTCGGTTGGGTCTATTTTCTGCACAACCTTAATCTGGAGATAATTCTCGTGCGCGATGTGGTCACCCTTGCCACACTCTTCACCACCACTGTGGTGGTGATGTGGCAATTCCTCCACACCCTCTTCCTCTCCGACTGACCCCGCCACCTCAGCCTCTTGCAAGCCGCCCCGAGCCATCTCCACCCCAATAATATATCCCCCCCCAAAAAGATTATGCAGCCAGTGCATTATGCTCCCGCTGCATAATCTTTCTTTGTCATTGCAGGCTGTCAGCTTATAGCAATTTTAGCCGAAAGTTCCTTGCCTACAACGAAAGTTGTAGAATATCATGGGGAAGCAATGCGTTTCCTTCATCATCAGTGGCTTTTTCCTTC
>JBJFEF010000278.1:1648-5276 GCA_051890435.1 Muribaculaceae bacterium | reverse complement strand
AAACTAATATTGAAAAACTTGCAAAAACAATATTGGCAATGTTTTTCTAATTAATGACAGAATATTGCGCAAGGAGTGTAGTGAAAATCATCAGCTTCTCTACGCGATGTGTTTCCCCTTTGTTCATAGGTGGATTTATGTGCGATTCCTGCTTGATAATCTGAAAAATTACGGTTTCCATTTTGTATTTTCGCACGTTTGTAGTAATTTTACCACACAAAACCATTTGTGGGCAGCTCTTTTGAAGCTGCTGAAATTGACAAGACAGATGCAACACGATGATAGCCATTTGATGAAATTCGGAGAACTGATGATGGGATTTCTCGACTACGCCCCTAATGAGGCGCAGACCACCCTCATTGCCGCATTTGCGCGGTTTTGCCTCACCTCGCCAAGCGACTCAGTGTTTCTGCTCAACGGCTATGCCGGAACCGGAAAGACCTCGATGACCGGTGCCCTTGTGCGCACGCTGCATCACATCAACCGCAAGACGGTGCTCCTGGCTCCCACCGGGCGAGCCGCAAAGGTGTTTTCGGCTTATTCGCAATGCCCTGCCTACACCATTCACCGCAAAATCTACCGCCAAAAAAGCTATTCGCCCGAATACGGTAACTTCGGTATTGCCGACAACAAGCACACCGACACCTTTTTCATCGTGGATGAAGCGTCGATGGTGGGCAATTCCTCTGCCGACGCTGTGGCTTTCGGCACGGGGCGCCTGCTCGACGACCTGGTGCACTATGTGTATTCGGGCACCAATTGCCGCCTCATTCTGCTTGGCGACACTGCACAGCTTCCTCCGGTAGGCTTCGACGAGAGTCCGGCTCTCGATGCCGGAGTGCTGAGTGCCTACGGGCTGGGCGTGTATCGCTTCACCCTCACCGATGTGGTGCGACAGGGCAGCGACTCGGGAGTGCTGTGCAATGCCACCCGGCTGCGAAATGCCATTGCAGCCCTGCGCTCGGGAAAGATTGCCGCCTTGCAAGCGCCACGCCTCTCACTCACGGGCTTCAGCGACATAGAGATGCTGTCGAGCGAGTTTCTGCTCGAAACCATCAGCGATTGCTACGACCGCGACGGCATAGGCGAAACCATCATCATCACGCGCATTAACCGCCGCGCCACCCTCTTCAATCTTGGTGTGCGCAACCAGGTGCTCTATCGCGAGGACGAGCTTGTGAGCGGCGACCTTCTGCTTGTGGCAAAAAACAATTACTACTGGAGTGAGGAATATGACGAAATCGACTTCATTGCCAATGGCGATGTGGCGCGAGTGGCACGAGTGAGCGGCACCGAGGATGCCTATGGCTTCCGTTTTGCCCGCGTCACCCTCGACTTCCCCGACCACGAGGTGGAGCTTGATGCCCGTGTGATACTCGACGCCCTCACCACCGACGCCCCGGCTCTCACCCGCGAGCAGAATGAGAAGCTGTTCATGCAGGTGCAGCAAGAGCTGCCGGGCGACAAGCGTGCCCGCTATCGTGCGCTGAAGAAGAATGGATTTTTCAATGCCTTGCAGGTGAAATATGGCTACACCGTCACATGCCACAAGGCGCAGGGCGGACAGTGGAAAAATGTGTTTATCGACATGGGAGCTATCCCCGACGATGCTATGCTCACCCTCGATTTCTATCGCTGGCTCTACACAGCCCTCACGCGAGCCACCTCACACGTGTATCTCATCAATTCACGCCTTGAGTGGCAATAGAGGTGTCACTCCTTGGCGTCGCCCTTGCTGCGGAGGGTGCGAATTTCGCGAGCGAGGAATTTGTTGAACGAGAATGGTAGCACCGACAGCACTGCCGACACCAGAGCTGCAATGAGCAAATAGTAGCCAATGTTGAAACCAAAACCGAGCGACTTGATAGCATAGAATTGCGGCATTTCAATGTGAATGAAGTCGCGGGCGTCGATGTAGAAGTAAAGTCCGGCGCAGATGCACACAGCCACAGCCAATCCCCAATAGCGATTTTTCATGCAATTGATGGCAATTGCCCCGAATCCCACTGCAAAAGGCAGCAAGGCAAAAAGCTCATTGAGCAGGCTCTCGGCATTAGAGATGGTTTCGGCAGTATATTTAAGGCCGCTCCAGCTGCCATCGAGAGCAACGTCGAAGAACGGCAAGAAGCAATAGACTACGAGATAAGCTACTAAAAGTATGTTGGTCAGTGGTTTCATATCCTAAAAAATGCTGATGTTTATCAATGATTCCGGCTGCATAGAGAGGCACCGGTAGAGGGTGATGCCCGAGAGCCGAAATTTTCTCATTGCGAATTTACAAAATATCGCTCAATTTGTCACCACTATCGACACTTTTTTTGCCATTTTTTGCATATTCTGCTATTTTTGCAAAATTTAGTTGACGTTGCGCGCGCCTACGCTCGTAAATCACAATTACCGATTGCATAAAAAGTGTCCACCGGAGCAAATTGCCGATGATAGAATGAGTGGCTACAATAACAAAGCAAGCCCTGCTCTCACGAGTTGGGCTTGTTTTGTTTTGAATAGAATCTGTATAGAAAAAGTATTATCCAAATATGTCGCAAAGGTAGATATTTATTCTTTCACCTCCAAAAATGAAGTTGGGAAAAACTATTTATTTTCGTTAAATTATATTTTTTTGCAAATTATGCTTCAAATGGCGACCATTTTTCGCTATCTTTGTGTTGCCAATAGGCATCAAAGCTAAAGAGATAGAGAAAAATGAACGAATATTACAAGATTCAGAATGACCATGACGACTTGCGTCGCATAGATGTGGATTTTCTGCAAAGTGCCGGGAAAGAATCCTTTGGTAATGATTTGTGCATTTTCGACACGGTGAATCGCCGGCAGCTACAAGATTCTCTTTTCAAGCTTGAGATGCCGCTGTTTGCGCTTTGCACAAGAGGACGAGCCACGCTGCACATCGACGTTGACAACTATGATGTCACTCCCGGGTGCCTTGTGGCTTTTATGCCCAATATCACATTGCACGGAATCACGCCGAGTGATGATATCCATGCTATTTTCCTTGGCGTGAGCCTTGACTTTGCCAATGAGCTGTTGCCCGACATCCACGCATTGCTGCCGGTGTTGTTTGGCACGCGCAAGAATCCAGTGATGGAATTGTGTGATGCCGACACGCAATGCCTCTGCCGTTTTCACGCATTCTTGTGGCACATCATCCGCACCGAGCAAGGACCACACAAGCGCCAGATGGTGCAGAATGTGCTCCGTGCCATGCTCTATAAGCTCATGGAAATCTACAGCCCCATAGAGTTGGAGAGCTCGAAGCGTTCACGCAATGATGATATTTTTTTCGATTTTATCCACTTGGTCGAGAGGGATTATAAGATTTCGCGCACAGTGCAGCATTATGCCGACTTGCTGTGCATCACGCCGAAGCACCTGAGCACTGTGGTGAAGATGGTGAGCAAGCAGACGGCAGGCGAGTGGATTACCGATCATGTGGTGGTGGCAGCCAAGGTGCTGTTGCGCTCATCGGAGAAGTCGATACAAGAGATAGCCATGGAGCTGAATTTCCCCAACCAGTCATTCTTTGGAAAATACTTTAAGAAACACACCGGAATGTCGCCTCAGGCCTATCGCAAGCAGCTCGACAATTAGTCGGGACAGCAATGCCGGT
>JBJFEF010000278.1:0-1548 GCA_051890435.1 Muribaculaceae bacterium | reverse complement strand
CACCATGCAATTGGGCTGTAACGTGCGGTGAATGTCTTCTGATAGGGCACCTGCATTCCTTGAGCAGCCATTTGCATGAGTATGAGGTCGTTGTAGGTGTAGCTTTTCTCGCCGTCACCCACATTGGCAATGTAGGCGCAAGCCACATCGATGCTGAGGTTCTTGATGGGACGGAACGAGAGACCCACCGAAGGCGACAGCTTGTCTTTTCCCGGAGTTTCGGGGTTATAGTAGTTGTCATCGACGGGAGTGCGGTCGTAGGCGATACCGGCACGGATGTCGAGACGCTTTGTCACGGGATATTGTGCACCGAGGCGGAAAGCCCAAGCATTGTGATAGTTTTTGGTGAGATTTTGGTTGAAAGCAGCGAGCTTGTCGTTGAGGAACACGATGTTTAGCTCCTTGTAGGCCTTCCAGCCTGTGAGCTGAGCATCGAATGCGAGTTGCAAGCCCTTATCGAATTTGTAGCAAGCGCCCAGCGTGAGAGTGTAGGGCATAGGCATCTCAGCCTTGAAGTTGGCAGAGTTGATAAGTCCGATTTTGCTTTCGAGGAGTTGCTCGGCGAGTTCGTTGGCGTAGCTCACATGAGCCTCACCGGCTTTCACCTTAGCCATGATTTTAGAGCGGAACGAAGCGCCGATTGTGAGATTCTTTGTCACATCGACCATAGCGCCCACGTTATATCCGATAGCCACTTTTGCCGTACCTTTGAGATTAACCGAAGCCGGGGTGGTGTTTTCAAAGCGATAGTCGATGCCGTTTGCAGCCAGTAGCAGGTCGGTAGAAGTGCCACTCACGAGACCCTTGTCGAGGTCAACCGAGCCCCAAGCAATCATCATTCCGGCACCCACAGCGATGCGGTCGGTGATGCGCCAAGCCACGGTGGGCTGAAGCGAGAAAGTCTTTAGCGACACGCGCTGCGAGAGTTCGGCACCTGCCCAGTCATTGGTCCAGTTGATAGAGCTTCCGTAGGGGTTGTTGATTGATACGCCCACTTTCAGGTTGTCGTAAACACGGAAAGCCGAATATACATAGAAGGGAGTGCTCACCTTGTTGTCGGTTTCCCACTCTTTACCGTCGGCTGTAGTAGCGGTGCAAGTAGGCATAGTAGCCGTAACACCGGCAGAGATATCCACGGTTTTATCCATAAAAGCCATACCTGCGGGATTGAAATAACCGCTTTCGGCACCGAGTTTCATTGCCACACCCACATGTCCCATGCCGAGCTGGCGAGCGCTGAGCGTGTTCACCTGGTAGCCTTCGGCATGAGCCGAGGCAGCCACGAGGAGAGCGCCAAGCATTAAAGAGAATTTCTTCATAAGTTGTTTATTATCAATTTGTAAATCGGTGCAAAGATACGATTATTAAGCAATATGAACACTTCTCTTAATAATACTTAGCGATTATTAACTATGCCTATATTTCGGAATTTGTGGTCTAATCTTCTGAAAATGCAAGAGTTTCACACTTTCTTTTAACATTTCAAAGAAAACAATGTTAAATCGTTTTTTAGTCTGAGTGTGGTGCTCCGAGAAAGAAACACAGATG
>JBJFEF010000277.1:3653-5279 GCA_051890435.1 Muribaculaceae bacterium | reverse complement strand
TCGTCCTTGATGATAGCAACGATGGCGTCTTTGCCTTTCTCGTTGTATTCAGTACAAACTTCAGTGGTGATAGTGAAGCCGGGAGGCACTGGAACGCCGATTAGGTTCATTTCAGCGAGGTTAGCACCTTTTCCTCCAAGAAGATTTTTCATATCGGCACTGCCTTCTGCTTTGCCATTGCCGAACGTATAAACTCTTTTCATCAAAAAATGTGATATAGTTAATAATTAATAATAAAAATTTACAAAACAACTCTCAACTAAATTTTGGGTATTTTTAGTTCTCAGATTTTGAATATGCAAATATAGCAGAAAAGAATAAAATATGAAAATAATCGGGCATAAAACGCTAAAGAGTTTTTGTTTTTTAAGGAATTGAGGCGAGGAGTGAAGCAATAATATGCTGAAAAGCAGAAAAAGAAGTGGTGGAGTGGGGCAGACGAGCTGCTCCCGCTCCACCACTATGGTGAGATTCAGACTACTTGGAGATTACTTGTTTTCGGAATCCCAAGTGCAGTCGATAAATTCAAACTTGCCCGGAGCCACTACCTTGTAGCGGATGGTGTGAGTGGCAGAGCTGCCGGTGTAGATTGCGAAGTTGATGGTGTAGATTACGTCAAGACCTTCGATAGGCGCAGCCTCGGGGTGAAGAGCTGAGAGGGCACCCGGCATTACTTCGGTGGCGAAGCGAGTCTTCATGAGGTCGAGAATCTGGTCGTCGGTCAATCCTTCGTATCCGGCAGGATATTGTTCCTTGGCTTTAGCGGGACGGAGATCGACGTTGCCCTGATAAGCAGAAGTTCCGCAATAATACTCGTTGTTGCCGTAGCTGGTGACGTAGCCTTGACCCTTGGTGCTGACGCCGAGCTTAGCTTGGTCGATGTTTTCCCACACCCAGTCGGTGCAAGCCTGGAAGTAGAGAGTGCTTAGCTCTTGACCCTTACCGGCAGGGAGAGTGATGGTGACGTTGGGGTCGTACATCCACTTGCCGCCTGTCTTTACGAACTGGGCAGTTTCGGTGGTAACGCCGTTATCCTTGATCCAGTTGGTTCCGTCGAATACATATTTGTCGCAGGCGAGCGATGTCTTGCCGCTTGCATAGAGCTTGTAGCCCACGAGCTTCACATCGTCGGCCATAGCATAGGGGAATGCACCCTTGAGGTAGATAGGCAGATAGAAGTTGGGGTCGGAGAGGTTGTAATACTTCTGACCCATAGCTTCGTAGTCGCTGCTTTGGAGCAGAGTGACGCTGCTTGATGCTTTCCACTTAGAGCCGTCGAAGGTGTAGAGAGCGGTCACGTTTTTGCTTGCGATGGTGTATTCAGACGACTTGACAGCCGGAGCGGCAGCAACTACGTTAACCGGTACGAAATTGACATACTTGGGAGCACCGCTGCTCTTGCTGATAGAGAGGAAGTAGCCGGTGATGTTGTAGGTGTTGCCGTCGGCAAACATTGCCTTTTGGTCGGCAGTGCCTTGATAGAGCGAACCAACAGCAGTTTCAGCGCCATCGACGTAGAAGTTGTAGTAGTTGCCCGAAACTGTAACTTTTGCCTTGAAAGTGACGAGCTTTGCGAGAGCGTTCTCCGACTGACCGAGAAGGGCATCGAATGCGGCGCCATCTAAA
>JBJFEF010000277.1:0-3553 GCA_051890435.1 Muribaculaceae bacterium | reverse complement strand
TCTTCAGGCTCGTCGGTACCGAAGACGGGTTCGTGGTCGGCTTCTTTGTAGTTAACCACTACCATGTCGCCTTCCTTAGCGTCGGGGAAATCTTCGGTGAGGAAGCCGGGGATGAACTTGCTTGCAGGATTCTCGGGAGAGAAGGCTTCAACATATTGCTCATCGTCGTCCCAAACAATTTTGTAGGCAGCCTCATCGACAGTGAACTCCTCGGCAGCCGCGAAGCTTGTGATTTCGGCAGGCAGCTGGGCAGCTACATTGAAAGTGAGCTTGATAGAAGAGCCATTGTCGAGGGTGAAGTAGGCGAAATCGGGGTCGCTGAGGAAATTGGGGACATATTCCTTAGCAGAGATTTCGTTGGTGAAATAGTGCTGAGTGCCTACGGCCTTGAGAGCTTTAGCGAGGTCGTTGCCAGCCTTAGCGATATTGTCGGAGTTGGCGGCAAGATTGGCATAGTCGGCATCGGTGAGGGTGTATTCGATAGCTTGAGACTCGGTGATAGCCGGGTTCCCATCAAAGCCGTCGAGCTTGTCGTTCCAGTCATTCACGTCGCAGCTTGCCAGAGAGGCAACGGCAGCGCCGACAAGAATTGAATATAATAGATTCTTTTTCATATTATTCTGTGACGATTAGTAGATTAGAAATTAACTTTCAAGCGAACAGAGTAGGTGCGACCGAAAGAGTAGAACACGCGGTAGGCGTTTTGCCAAGTACCAACCTCGGAAGTAGAAGTGTAGGCATCCATCACATAGAAGTGATTGAAGAGGTTGTTGACGTTACCCGAGAGGGTGGCGCGCACGCCGCCGAAATTGAAAGTGTAGCTTGCGTGCATGTCGAGCTGGTTACCCCAAGGGATTCGCCAAGGGTCGGCAACTTTGATGTCGGAATTGGCAGTGTAGTTGCTTGATGAGATGGTGTAGTCGCTGTAGTTTTTGGCGTTGAACACCCAGTCGGCACCGATGCGGAAACCCTTGAAAGGACGTAGGTTGGCACCAAGAGAACCGGTGATTTGAGCCGAGCCACCCACTTTGACGCCTTTCTGGTTGAGGCGTGCATAAGCGTGGTCATCAGCAAGAATACCCGAAGCGATGTTACCGCGGAGGTCGGATAGTGGCTGACCGTTCTGGTTGTAGAAGTAACCGATGGCGTTGCTTGCCCACTCATAGTCGCCGAAAGAAATCATACCTTCGAAATCAACCCAACGGGTGGGGCGATAGCGGAAGTTTGCCTCGATGCCCATGTGGCGGGCATCAACGCCTTGCATGTTGAGGTAGTAACGGTCGCCTGCGTGGTCGCCCGATGTGATTTCGCCACCGCGAGTAGTTGTCTTGTCGAGCCACTTGGTGTAGTAGGCATTGACATCGGCAGAGAAGATAGCGCTCTTGTAGCCATAACCCACCTCAAAAGAGATGATTTTCTCATTCACAGCATTGGGGTTAGTGGCGTTGCTTACGCCCGAGGAGAGGAATGCGCCACCCGAGTAGAACGGAGCGCGGCTGATATAACCGGCATTGAAGAACACGTTGTTGCGACGGTCGATGTTGTAGTTAGCACCGCCTTTGACAGTCCAACCGATGAAGTTGAGTTTGTCGGATTTGGCATGCTGAGCATCGTAGTAGAAGTGATCGACGCGCCAGTATCCGGTGTTGTTGATAGAACCTGCGAGAACGAGGTTTAGACGCTTGTCGAACATATTGTATTCAGCTTGAGCGAAGGCGCCCTCTTGGTGAGTGTGTCCGTCGTAGTTGCGATAAACGATGTCGCCCACGCCGAGTTTTTCATATTTCCACATGGGGTCGGCAGCAGCGGCGTTGTTAGCAGCCGAAACATTCTTACGGCTTGAGTCGTCCATGTAGTATTCACCATCGTAGAGGTCGATGATTTTGTTGAAGTGCTTTCCGATGTAGTATCGCACGTCGATACCACCGGTGAACGTGAGACGCTGTGGAATGAATTCATTACGATAGGTGGAAACGAGACCATACCATTCGTGCTCATTGAACGCCTTAGCCATCACCATGTTAGAGCCGGTGGTGCTCTGTGCGTTCATTTCCTGGATTTGGTCGTAGGCGAAAGTTCCGTCGGGGTTGCGGAAGAGGGCGTTGATAACGCCATTTGATGCGCCATACCAAGAAGAGTAGCTGATGGAGTTGCCATTCCATGTGCCACGACCCTGACCGGTGTAGCCACCGCCACGTCCTATTGAAACATAGGCAGCAGTAGAGAGCGACGACTTGTGGTCGATTTGCCAGATGTGATTGAGAGAGAACTGAGGCTTGTGGTATTGGTTGCGATTAGAAGAACGAACTTTGCCATACTTGTCGTAACCAAACGATGGGTTATATTTGTAACGGACATCGTTGCCCATGTATTGGAGAGCCTCGGTTTGATAAGCTTCGATTGTGAGACCGTCCTGCGAGGAACGCTTGTTGTGAGTTTGTGGAGCACCGAAAGCGGTGAGAGAGAGTTGGTGTGCATCGTTGATGCGTTTAGAGAGGTTGACGAACCAGTTGTAACCGTCAAATTCGGTACCTTGAACGTAACCGTCGCCCTGGCGGTGAGCGAGGAGTGCAGTAAGCGCCCAACCGTTATTCATGAGACCGGTGGAGAAAGAGATACCTTCTTGGTGCAAGCCGTCGTTACCCATTCCGTACCAAACTGTTCCACCCTTTTTAGCGTCGATAGAGCGGGTGGTGATGTTGATGGTACCACCAACAGAGGGTGCGGAGATGATTGCAGCACCAAGACCGCGCTGAGTCTGCATGGAAGAAGTAACGTCGCTCAGACCGGCCCAGTTGCTCCAATATACGCCACCCCATTCCATATCGTTGATGGGGACACCGTTGATGAGGACTGCAACGTTGGCAGCCTGGAAACCACGCATATTGATTTTGGAATCGCCATATCCACCACCGTCTTTAGTAGCCCACACGCCGGGAGTGGTTTTGAGGACTTCGGGGAACTCCTGGTTACCGAGCTTCATGTCGATAGTAGCTGCAGTGACTTCGGAGATAGCAACCGGAGTGAGACGAGTTTTAGCGACTGACGAAGTGATAACGACGTCGTTGAGCATAGTAGATTCCACTTCGAGGCGAATTTCGCCCATTTGGGAATTTGGGGTAAGTTTTACGGGCTTGTAGCCCACAGATTGGATAGTGATAGATTTAGTTCCATCTTTCACTTTGAGCTGGAACATACCGTCGATGTTTGTAGAAGTACCTTCGGTAGTTCCCGGAACTAACACTGTGGCTCCGATAACGGGTTCACCCTTTTCATCGAGCACACGACCGCGGCAATTAATCACACCTGATGCGGCGAGCATCTGCGATGCAACAGTAATAATTGCGGCAGCCAAGAGAAGTAGTCTCTTCATACTGATAGAATTTGTTAAAAATATAAATATTTAGAAAAAATAAATCATTCACTAAATATATTCAGAAAGCTGTGAATGCAGTTTGATTCAGCGCAACAGACTGAAAAAACGTGAGCAGAGTATGGCAGCTTTCTCAGTTTCAAAATAATTGCTTAGTAGGCATAACAAATTTTCGCATAC
>JBJFEF010000276.1:8752-19806 GCA_051890435.1 Muribaculaceae bacterium | reverse complement strand
ACCAAAAGCATACGAAGCTGCTCGGGAGTCTTCAGCTCCACGCGAGTATCAGGCACTTTGTCGAGAAAATCGTTGCAGGAAGTGAGTCCCACAAGTGCCACAGCTGCTAAATATGATATATGTTTTAGTTTCATCTTATTCTGTAAATTATTTATTCAATTTCAGTATATCTTGTTTCGGTCGGGTAAAAGTTCTGAAATAATTGGTTCTCCAGAAGAAGCCTCAACGTTCTCTTACCTCTTACCCCTTACCTCTTACCTATATATTAGAGTCCGAAACGCACTGTGAGTGTAAACTGCTTAGGCGACGGTGTTGCCACACCACCACTGTTGAAGAACTCAGGATCCTGTCCGTTGAGCTTCTTGTCGGCATAGAGCAAGCAAAGGTTGGTTGCCTGAATCTTAAGCGACGCGTTGTTCAAGCGGAGCTTCGAGATAAACGACTTGGGAAGATCGTAGGTGAGCGAAATCTCCTTCAAGCGGATAAATCCACCATCGGCAATGCGTGCAGTAGAGTAGTTGTAGGCATTGTAGGCGTAGCTCAACTGATGGTCGTTGTAATATTGGCGACGCGATGCAATCACAGGAATATCAGTGATAAGCTCATCACCAGGCTTTACCCAACGGTTCTTGAACTCCTTAGGCATCGAAGAAAGGTCGCTGTAGGCTGCCGCAAATGTCGGATCGAGGCGAATCTTGTTGCCGAAAGAGTAGGTCATGAACACATTCAGGTGCAATCCCTTATAGTGGAACTGGTTGCCGAAACCTCCGGTGATTGTCGGGTCAACCGGTCCCTCATATACGAGGTGGTCGAGCTTGTCAAATTCCTGGAAGTTGATATCCGACACTGTAAGTTCGTTGTTCTCATTAATAAAGGTGGGAAGTCCTTCCTCATTAAGTCCCATGAATGGGATTGAGAAGATGGCACGCACCGGGTAGCCCTCCAATGGGAAACCTGAGCTTGTCACCAAGTCGATCACACGCGAACGAGCCTGGAGGTCGGTAATCTTGTTCTTTGCGTAAGCAAATGTGAGGTCGGTGGTCCACTGGAAGTCTTTCAACTGCAAGTTGGTAGTTGAGATTGTAAACTCAACACCGTGTGACTTCATCGATGCCACGTTGGCATACTTGGCGTTCTCACCACCTACACCGGTTGTATAGATACGGCCGATAAGGTCATAGTTGTTACGAGTGTACCAGTCAAACACAAGGTTCAAGCGGTTGTTCAAGAAACCGAGGTCAACACCGAGGTCAAACTCATGCTTCTTCTCGTAGGTAAGCTCCTCATTACCAAGGTTTGTGAGGTTAAGACCGATTTCGTAAGCATCGGTAACCGGACGCCAAGGCTTGTAAGGATTGTAGATTGCAGTTGCATTCGAGATCGATGACGGACCTGCATCGGCAGTCAGTGAGTAAGATGCACGAAGCTTAGCGTGTGAGAGCACCTTGTTGGCAAACCACTCTTCCTCGTGTGCGTTCCATGCACCCGACACGTTCCAAGTAGGCAACCAGCGCGACTGACGGCTCATACCAAGTTTGTTTGAACCCTCGTAGCGGATAGTACCGTTCACGATGTAACGTCCTTTGAGTGAGTAACTTCCTGTTGCGAAGAATGCCTCGCTGCGGCGGTAGCTCCAGCTGTCGCTATAGTAGTTGTGATTCTCCTCGCTGGCCTGCTTAAAGAGGCGCCAGTCGATAAACGGAATGTTACCGTTGTCGTAGCAAATACCCCAACCCTCATAGTTCTCAGCATGACGATCGATTGAGCCAAACTCAAGACCACCCATCAAGCTGGTAATGTGGATGCGGTTGAACGTCTTGTTATATTGAGCTGTTGCACGCACATCATATTGTGTAAGCGTGAACACATTGTGATATACGATACCTCCCTTTGGAAGAACTGACTCAGGCTGAGCGTTTTCCTTATCAGGATCGGTGTAGAGATAAGGGTTGTAAGCACGGATAGTTGCGTTCTCGGGGTCGATACCTGCGCGGTATGCTTTAGCCTGGTTCGACTCATCCTTCACATAGTGGTTCTGAGTAGAACGGCTGTTACGATACGATCCAATTACGTTAAACTCAAGGCCTTGAATCGGGCGATAGTTGATTTCGGCTTGGAACTTCATGTCGGTTACACCGATATCGATGTAGTTGTTGTCAAGCTCCTTGAAAATATTGAAATCAGCATAGTTACGAGTCAAAGTTGCAGTCGGGTCGGTTACGCGCGAAGTATTCAATGCGTAGCTGTAAGGGTTGATATCGAAGCCACGCTTCACCTCACCCGATACCACGTCAACATCCTGGCTCAGCGTACCCGGAGCTGTCTGCTTACGGAAAGAGTCGCTGGTCAAGAGCTTAACACGCAAGGTCTTAGAGAGGTCGTAGCTTGCGTTGGCGTTGAATGTGTAACGCTGCACGTCGCTCGACTTATACCATCCCTCATCGTTCATGATTGAGAGTGAAGTATAGAAGCGTCCCTTGTCAGTACCGCCGGCGATGCTCACCGAGTGGTTCTGTGTGATATTGTCATTGAAAAGAAGATCAAACCAGTCGGTGTTGCGGAACTCTGCCTCACGCAAGTAGGCGTTCTTGGCTTGTGTCGTGTTGGGAAGTCCGAACTTGCCGTTCTGGTAACTGTCTATCAGCTTGTACATCGTTCCGTAAACACCCGATGATGAGCTATTTGCAAGCGATGCAAACTCAAGCCATCCCTTCTGCTCCATTTCCTTATAGATACCCATCTGCTCCTGTGAGTTACAGATGTTGAAGTTGGCATAATTAGGCTTCAAGCGATAAGAGAACTCACCGGTGTAGTTAATGCTTGTCTTTCCTGCCTTACCTTGCTTGGTGGTAACGACAATCACACCCGCCATTGCGCGTGCACCATAAATAGAAGTTGCCGATCCATCCTTCAAGATTTGGAAGCTCTCGATATCATCGGAGTTAAGTCCGGCGATTGCCGATGCGATAAGTGTCTCAGCATCACCCGATGAGAGGTCGTCAGCCGAGATTTCCACTGCATCCTCAAGAATCACTCCATCCACAACCCAAAGAGGCTTTGAAGCACCATAGATTGATGTGGCACCACGCACACGAATCTTCGGAGCTGTTCCGAAGGTTCCCGAAACGTTCTGCACCGACACACCGGCTGCTTTTCCTTCGAGCGAGCGGCTGATATCTGCCACACCGTCGAGACGAGCCTTTTCGGCTGAAATACTGGTTGTTGCACCGGTAAATAATCGCTTATCCACCTTCTGCATACCGGTTACGACCACCTCGCTAAGCTGCGTTGCCGAGCTCTCGAGCTTTATGGTTACCGGCTTGTTTGTAGCAGTAAACTCATGCGGATTCATACCCACATAAGTAACCACCAACTTTGATTTACTCGATGGCGCTGTCACAGTGAACTTACCATCCAAATCAGTCGCAGTTGCAATATTTGTGCCCTTCACAGTGACGGTAGCACCGATTACAGGCTCATCGTCTTCTGCTTGAAGCACAACACCGCTGACTTTTACCTGCGCTGTCGCAGCAAAGCCAACTAATGCTATTGCACACAATAGTAACTTTTTAAACATCATCATGCACTGTTTTTTGTGATATTGAATTTTATTATTTTTTGTTTCCTAATTAATTTTGTGATGCATCACTGCCGGGTTATTTACGTCATACAGTCTCATCTTGAATTGTAGATTCGCTATATCGCTTTCCCTAAAACAAGTTTCTTATGAATCTGTGTTAAATATCGGCTCGTAAAGCGTCAAAATTTGTGATATAAACTTACATTCTCTATATCGGCTACAAAGTAACTGCTTTTTTGCGAAAAAACCTAATTTTTTGACAAAAAATTTAATTGTTTGCTGACAATTGTTCACATTTTAAGCTATTTAATCTATCAAAAATTTATCACCCGACTGCTTTTAGCTATCAATTTCTCAGTCATATATAAAGCATTTTTACGCTCATATCAACTTATTTTTCTTAATTTTTCGCCAATTTACGCCAATATTTAACATTTGATATGTTAATTACAATTTGTAAGTAGTTTTTCAGTAAAGTTACTTTTTCTTGATGAAAATCAAATTTTCCGAGCAATCACCCGAATCGCGGCGAAAAATTAAAATCTCACAGAGTTGAGCCGCAGAAAAATTTCCACTGCTCCGCAATGCAATTTTTTAGTGATTTCAGAGTTATTATATATATAGGTAGAAAGTAACAATGGAAGTAGTTTACGAAGACAACCACATTATCATCGTCAATAAAGCTGCCGGCGAAATCGTTCAAGGCGACAAAACCGGCGACACCCCTCTCTGCGAGACGCTCAAGCAGTGGATAAAAGAAAAATATGCCAAACCCGGCAACGTGTTCTGCGGTGTTACCCATCGCATCGACCGACCCGTGTGCGGACTCGTGGTGTTTGCTCGCACGAGCAAAGGATTGTCGCGTATGAACGAGCTGTTCCGTAACGGCGACGTGAAGAAAACATATTGGGCAATTGTAAAGAACACCCCACCCCGCGATGAGGACACCCTCACCCACTACATCTACTCTGTGGAACGCAACAACAAGTCATACGCCTCAGCAACTCCTCGAAAAGGTGCACTGAAATCAATGCTTCACTACCGCGTAATCGCCCACAGCGACCGATACTGTCTGCTCGAAATCAACCTGCTCACAGGTCGCAAGCACCAAATTCGCGTGCAACTCTCGGCAATAGGCTGCCCAATAAAAGGCGACTTGAAATATGGTGCCGAGCGTAGCAACCCCGATGGCGGAATCTCCCTCCAGTCACACCGCATCGAGTTCATTCACCCTGTTTCGGGCAAGCAAATCGACGTCACCGCCCCCGTCCCCACCGATAACCTGTGGCAAGCACTCGCCACCGCAATCACCCACCCCAACGAATGATACTCGTAAGCATTATCATAGTAAATTATCGCGTAAAATTCTTCCTGGAGCAAACAATACGCTCAGCGCAAGAAGCCATTGCCGGTTCAGGAGGTGATGGCGAAATCATCGTTGTGGATAATGCCTCGGGCGACGACTCCATGCAATTCATCAAATCAAGATTCGGAAATCAGGTTCAATACATTGAAAACGCTGATAACGTGGGATTTGCACGTGCCAACAACCAAGCCATAGCAATTGCGAAAGGCGAATTTACACTCATACTCAACCCCGATACCATAATTGGTAGCGACACATTGAGCCACGCAATAAAGTGGTTTCGCACCCATAGCGATTGTGGAGCCGTAGGTGTAAGGATGCTCGATGGTAACGGCAATTTCTTGCCGGAATCAAAGCGCTCATTCACAACTCCTTGGGTATCTTTCTGCAAGATTTTCGGATTATCATCACTTTTCCCTAAGTCACGCATCTTCGCCCGATATCATCTTCGCTATCTCAATGAAAACTTGCCGCATAAAGTGGATATTCTTGCCGGTGCCTTCATTCTGGCACAAACCTCGACATTGCAGAAAATCGGTGGTTTCGACGAGCGGTTTTTCATGTATGGAGAAGACATTGATCTATCATACCGTATAGTACAAGAGGGTTTTTCCAACTATTACCTGCCAATACCAATTATCCACTATAAAGGCGAGAGCACAAAAAAAGATTCCATACGCTATGTGCGTGTGTTCTATGAGGCTATGCTGATTTTTTTCCGAAAGCATTATCCTCACTATAGCCGATTTTTTGCCTTTTTCATTCACTTCGCCATTTATATCCGTGCTGCAGCTGCTATGCTCAGGCGAATTTTCATTCCTGCAAGGAAGAAAAAAACCGACTCAAAGAGACTGCGTTGGAGAATAATTTCTCCTTCACCCGAGAAGATTCGGCACATAATAGGTAGCGATGCCGTCATCGACAACGACAAGCCTACCGATGTCATTCTTGATGATTCCTCCCTATCCTATCAAGATATTATACGAGCCATAGATTCAGGTGCTGATGGGAAATTGCGTTTCCACATTTTCTCATCAAGAAACAGCAACATTATTTCACCTTGATTATCATTACAATGAACGATAATATATTAAGCGACAACATATTGATGCTCCGTGCTATCGAAGTTACCGATGTGGATACTCTCATGGCTTGGGAAAACGATTCCTCTCAATGGGACTCGTGCAACACTTCTGCACCTTTCAGTCGCAAGCAACTTTGGGACTATGCCGTCAACTACAATAACGACATCTACGCCACCGGCGCAATCCGCCTGATGGTGGAAGAGTGCAACACCGGCAATCTCGTGGGAAGCATCGACATCTACGATTTCAACCGTCACCACAACCGCGCCTCAGTTGGACTCTACATCGACGCCCATCACCGTGGCAAAGGCTACGGCGTGTGCGCAATGCGTCTCGCCCTACAATATGCTTGCTCGTTTCTGGGTATGCACCAGGTAGTTGCCGAAGTCGCTACCGACAACACTGCATCGTTGCATATGCTCAAGGCCTGCGGTTTCACCGAGTGTGGCACATTGCGCGATTGGTTCCGCCACGGCTCGCATTTTTCCGACGGCATATTAATGCAATATATCTCACAATGAGCACACTGCCTCTCATATCAGTCATAGTTCCCGTCTATAACGTAGAGGATTATCTTGATGCTTGCGTAAAAAGCATCACAGCCCAGACATATACCAACCTGCAGATAATCCTCGTTGACGATGGAAGCACCGACCGAAGCGGCTCAATATGCGACAAGTTTGCCTCAACCGACCCACGAATCAGAGTAATTCACAAAGATAACGGTGGACTCTCCGATGCCCGAAACCATGGCATCGACATCGCCACAGGCGACTACATCGTCTTCGTAGATAGCGACGACACCATCACTCCCGATGCCATCACCACCCTCTATTCCCTTGCCTCTGAGCACAATGCAGCCATCGCGATGGCAACATTCGACACTCGCCGGATTAATTCGGGCTCTACGTTGGCAATGACAGGAATAGAAGCAGCCAAGCGTATGCTCTACCAAGACTCTATCGATGCAAGTGCCTGCGGCAAACTATTCAGCATCAAGCTGTTCCAAAAAGCACGCTTCACCAAAGGGATATTCTATGAAGACCTTGACTTCATGATGAAAGTGGTTCCGTCGATAAGCAAAGCGGTTTGGACCGACCGCCCACTCTACCACTACACGATGCGCCCTACAAGCATCACAGGCAGTTTCTCTCTCAAGCGCCTCGACGTGCTCGATGTGACCGACCGCATCATCGCCAATGCTGTCGCGTACTTTCCTGAGCTGCTCCCCGCGGCCCGCGACCGCAGCCTCAGCGCAAGTTTCAACATGTTTGTCCTCCTCTGCCGCAACGGCTACGCTCGCAGCCCACACGCCGACCGCTGCTGGCGCAACATCAAAGCCCAGCGCTTCGGCAGCCTTTTCAACCGCAATGTGCGACTGAAAAACAAGCTTGGCATTCTCGCCTCTTTCCCCGGTCGCCGATTCTTTTCTGTGATACTCCGAATTTTCAATAACTCGTAATCGATAATGAAAAATCTCAAATATATATCCTACCTCAAAGTTATAGGCATCATACTCGTTGTTTTCGGTCATTCTTTCCACGAATGGAATGGTGTGTTTGAAGAGACGGTGCTCTATCGCATCTTCATGGTGATGCGTATGCCGTTGTTTACTTTCACTTCCGGCTACACTCTTGCCTACTGCTTTATGGCACGAACGTCGCACCGCAACTTTCGGGAGTTTGTCGCCAACAAAGCATGGCGATTGCTTCTGCCATTCTTTGTGCTCAACGCGCTCACCTTTCTTCCGCGTGCGTTGCTCAGCGGCATTGCCGACGATGTAGTTGAGTTTTCATTGAGCAGCTTCATCAATTGCTTGTTTTTATATGGCTCGGCACCTGTAATCTTCACATGGTTCTTGCAGATGTCGTTTATCTGCATGCTCATTACCTACCCTATTCTGCTCATTACCAAGAGCCTGCAAGATCGCACACTTTGGCTAACGCTGCTGTTTGCAGCATCTCTGTTCACCTATTTCTCGGGTTGTCTTGGTGAGTGCCAATTCTTCTCAATATGTCAGGTGGGCTATCTTCTCCCATTTTTCACACTCGGCACCATTTGCGGCACTTTCTACCGCGATTTCATCAGCAAGATTTCCTGGACTCACCCGCTGATGCTCATTGGCTGCATAACAGGATGGATTGGCTGTTTCTTCCTCAACGAAACATTCCAAGCCTCAATTCTCTATTTCTTCAGCTCCATCTTCGGAATTATGATGACGATTTCTATCGCTCTGATGCTCGAAAAACATAGTATAACCGTGCTCGACCACCTGTCGGGCTCCACCTACATGATTTTCTTGCTTTCATGGTATATGAATGTAGCCAGCCAGCAGGTGCTTCACCACTTCCTTCCTATGCCGTGGTGGGTGCACACCACTCTTTCATGGGTTGGTGGAATCTATGTGCCGGTGCTGATACACCGTTTCCTCAATCACAATAAGGAACAACATGCCTACAAGCGCACTATCATCTTCCTACTCGGTCATAAATAATCAGTTCAGTTCCACATCTTTAGGCAGATTTAGCCACACGCGATAACGCTCACCGAGGTGCTTCACAGCCTCTCTCCAAGCCTCATTCTCGCTTAAATTAAGTACATCGTATGCATTGACTGAACCGACAGCCCATTCAAACCGATCGAGTTCGCCACGAAGCTGACCCTTCTCCCAGCCGCTATAGCCTACAAAGAAGCGCATATTGCCTGTTACCACGGCACCCATGGCTATAAGTTCCTTAACGCGCTCAAAGTCGCCTCCCACATAGAGTCCGGGCACTATCTCAACCGACTCAGGAATTTCATCACCAAAAGTGTGAATGTAATAGAGCCTGTCGTGATGCACAGGTCCGCCCACATACACCGGAATTTCCTCAGTCGATTCTATGCCATCAACCACCTCTTGCAGCTTATATTGCGACAAACGGTTGGTTACCAATCCCATAGTACCATTTTCCACAGTGTGGTCGATGATGCACACCGTCGATCGGCTGAAGCATCCGTCGTCGAGCAGCGGCTCGGCAATAAGCAGGCTACCACACTCCGGCTCGGGTTGTGGCACTTTCATTGCAAGTATGTCGAAATCTATATCTGCCATTCAATTCGCTTGTTATTCACCACAAAATTAGTCACAATCTGCATTATTTGCAAATCCACAACCATAAAGTCATCAACAATAACAGCTGAAAATAGCCGCAAAATGAAGAATTTTTCGTAATTTTACGCTGCAAAACAATAATCACTGCAATGAAGATATGGTATTTAGGGCATAGCGGTTTTGCCATTGAGTGTGGCAATGGTTGCACCATGGTGTTCGATTTCTACAACGACACTGCCAAGGTGTTACCCGACGTGCTTGCACGTTCGAGCACTGTGTATGTGCTTGTGTCGCACTCTCACCCCGACCACTTCAATCAGCGCATTTTCGCTTGGCAATCTCAATTTCCCAATGCCAGCTTCCGCTTCATCATAGCCAATGAACTAAACCGCAAGTTGAAGCGCAAGCCGCTTCCCGACACTCCTCCCGAGGCACTCACGGCATTGCGACGTGGCGACAATTGGTGCGATGAAGCAATCTCCGTCGATGCCTTTGGCTCCACCGACATCGGCGTGTCTTATATGGTGACTTTTGCCGATGGAAGCCACATTTTCCACGCCGGCGACCTCAACAACTGGCACTGGAGCGAAGAATCCACTCCGCAAGAAATCAAGGCTGCCCAAGGCAACTTCCTCGCAATCCTGCGCGACATCAAGGCAAATTTCCCGGCAATCGACCTTGCAATGTTCCCCGTTGATCCGCGCATCGGTGGTGATTTTGCGCTTGGTGCTCGCCAGTTTGTCCACGCCATAACCACCAAGCACTTCATTCCCATGCACCAATGGGGCGATTTTGAAAAATCGTGCCAATTCGAGCTTTATCGCCAATCAAGCGGAAACTATCATTGCATGCATCCGGGCGAAACAATAACAATCTAAACATATATTTTTTATGGAAATCAAAGCAAAATTCGACCACTTCAATTTCAATGTAAACGACCTCGAGCGCAGCATCGCATTCTATGCCAAAGCTCTAAATCTCAAGGAGAAAAGCCGCATCAACGCTAAAGACGGTTCGTTCATTATCGTATATCTCACCGACGATGCCACTGGCTTCCTCCTCGAACTCACCTGGCTCAAAGACCATCCTCAGGCCTACGACCTCGGCGAGTGTGAGTTCCACCTTTGTATGCGCGTTGCAGGCGACTACGATGCTATGCGAGCCTATCACAAGGAAATGGGCGTGGTGTGCTACGAGAATCACGACATGGGTCTCTACTTCATCGAGGACCCCGACGGTTACTGGATTGAAATTCTCCCATTGAAATAACAGTTTCTCACATTCCTCTCTCTTTTCATCAAAACAACAAAAAAAAATGGTCACACAAATTCGCATTCCGTCACGCTCTAAGCTTGGCATTACTCTCGCTGTGCTCGCACTTGCTGCTGCAATTGCCTACATCGTTATGCCCTACGACTACGACGGTCCGCTCTATGGCATCATCGACGACTTTTGCTTCTTCATGGCAGCCTTCTGCTTTGCACAAAGCCAATTCATCAGCCCGCTAAAAGTGTCGGCTCGCAGCCTGCTCAAGAGAATATCTTTGTTTTTTCTTTTCATTGGTATTGCAGCACTGTCGGTGCTCGCTATCATTGCAGCGATTTGAACACTATTGCACGTAAAGGCGTTATAATGAAAACAATAGCATAAACTTATGGAGAAAATAAAGCTTTTCTATCAGCCGCGTTGCCCGTTTTGCAAGCGTGCATTTGCTTTTATCGACGAACTAATCGCCGAAAACCCCGAGTTTGCCAAAATTGAGATTGAGCGCATCGACGAACTCGCGCGCCCCGACTATGCCGACCAATTCGACTATTACTATGTGCCTACTTTCTATGTGGGCGACCGCAAAGCACACGAAGGAGGCATCTTTAAGGACGAGGTGCGACGCCTGTTGCAATCGGTCGTTGATGGCACCACCTACGAGCA
>JBJFEF010000276.1:0-8652 GCA_051890435.1 Muribaculaceae bacterium | reverse complement strand
GATGGCACCACCTACGAGCATCCAAAAGAGTGAACAATACTCCTAATTGCGGCTCTCAAAGCTCAATTTGCTCCAAATCGTCGGGCACTACAATATTGCCGCTGAAGTGGGTAGCCGCTTCGGCGGTATATTTTTCACGGCGTGTATCGAGCGTCTTGTCTTCGGTGTGATATAGCAGCAAATTGCTCACTTTCAGGCTCTCAGCAAGTTTTCCGGCATCGAGTGCAGTGCTGTGGTGTTTCTCGTAGGGCTTGAAACGCTCTCGCTGCGTATAGAGGCAGAAAGCCTCACTCAGCAGCCATTTAGCCCCTTCGGCATAGTGTCGGCAACGCTCATTGAATGGCTCGTCGCCAAGGCACACCAGGCGCTGAACACCGGCATCACTTGGCATCTGCATCACAAAGCCATACTGCTTTGCCTTTGTTGAGCAAATGTCGAAAGCCGTGAAATCGCAACCGATAGCACTAAATGTCTCACCATCAGTTACGGGCTGTAACAGTATCTCCTTATCGATGTGGCAGGTCACTTTCACCGGCAGAGTGGCAAAGCAGATGGTGCGCAATGCCGCTATCACCTCGTCATGGCCGCGCACAGTGAATGTGCCGGTATATTTCCCGCCATATATGCTTTGAGCCACCATGCGCACTATCCACACCGCGCCGAGAATGTGATCGGTGTGAGTGTGTGTGACAAACATGTCGTGAATATCCTCAAGCCGAAGTGTAGCAAGCTCAAGCTGTCTCAGTATGCCATTACCGCCTCCGGCATCCACAAGCATAGGGCTACCGTCATCGGCAATGATAGCAAAACAGGTGTTGAAGCAGTGTGTAACGGCAGCGCTGCCGGTGCCAAGCATAAGTAGTTTCATAATTACTATTGTCAGTCTTTGCGGGTTACGGCTGATTTATTCGTAGTCTTCGTTTTGTTTCCTTTTGCAGGTGCTGGTTCCGGTGCAGGCTCTGAAGGCTTCGGCGCGGGTGGTGCTTCAAAGAATCCGCCCTTAATCATCATCAGGCTATCCTCGTGGCTGAACGAGGTAGAGTCGATACTCAAATCGGCATTTACCACCGGTCGGTTGCTTATCTGCAACTCCGATTTCAGTGCAGCCTTTGCGCCACGGTGCAGAGCCGAGTTGATTTGCTCTCGCAAGTTGACGCGCGTGGTATCTACAATCTGTATCTTCTCGCGTGCCATCTTATCCTTATATTTCGCTCCACCAAAGCGGAAGTGCATTTTGTCGGGATTGCCATAAATATTAATGCCAAATTTGAACGGAATAGGCGACTTGAGCACCGAGATATGGTAGCGGAAGTTCAAGTCGAGGTCGTTGTGTCCCAGCACGCCAAGGCGATAACGGTCGATGTCGAACATGAATGGGAACAGCTCCATCTGCGAGTTTTCCACAAGCATTTCCACCGTCATTTCATCCACCACATTGCGTTCTTTGTTCTTGAAAAGCAGCATCTTTGCCACCTTCTTGAATGTGGCGGCATCCATAAACACCAGGTCCTTGCCATGCAGCTTCATCACAGCCTTCAGCGAGGGAATTACAAGATTCATCGCCGAATCCACATCACTTGTAGCAGCCAAGTCGGCATCAATCACACCATCCACCGATTCGAGCAGTGGCATGATGGAATCAATCTTTGGCACCATCTTCAGGAAGCGTCCCACCTGGATATCGCTCAGCGAGAGGTCGAAGCCCATGCGTATGTTGTGAATGTCGGGGGCAGCATACATAGCGTTGAATCGTGCCGTGCCTATGTCGGTGCGAGCTTTCAACTCATTTAGATTCAGCACTCCGTCGTGCACAAGCAAATTTCCATTGAAGCGGTTCATGAAGAGGTCGGCGTAGAGAATGTTCTGCGCACGAAGCCTGATGTTGGCATCAATGTTGCCCGGCACCACAAGTGCCATCATAGTGGAATCATCACCGGTGGTCGATGCCACTTGCTCTTCCACAATGTCGATATTGTCGCTATCGGTAATGTCCTGCAATCCATCTGCACTGTTGGCAAAAGTCAATCCATCAGTGGCTGCCTTTATAAGCTCATTGAAATTGAGCGTGTCGGCTTTCACAAACAGGTCGAGGGTGAGCGGTCGTCGGGTGCTGCCCATCAAGGCACTGCGAATGTTTCGTATTTCGCCACTCACGTCGATTCCTGTCTGTCCCGATTTCAGCGACATTCGCTTAAACGAAACACTGTCGATGCTGAAATCAGCATTCATGTTGCTAATGGTGGAACGTAATGGAAAATAAGGTGTAAACAAGCGTCCCTTTGCGCTCGACAATGTTCCGTGAAGATTCCACTGCATTATCATTTTCTTCAGTCCATCATCTACGCTGAAGTCAATTGCATTGGGGTCGGCAGCCTTGCGTCGGTGGCTTGCCACTTGCAGCACCGAGTCATTGCTCCACTCAGGATGAGCGGCACGAATGGAGTCGATGCGCTGCTTCATTCGCTCGGCACGCCTCGGGTCGCGCTTGCGCATATTAGCCGAAAGATTAATGTGGTTATCGCTTAGCGCTACGCGCATAGTGTTATCCTTGTATGAAAGCCGGCGAGCATTCATTCCGAGTTGCAACTTGGGCACCTTCACATCGCCTTCATACCGCGAGATTGAGCCTCCACAGTCGATGTCGCGCATGCGAATCCGTGTGCCGTCGGCTTGCTCCATCGACAGCCGCTCAGAGCGCACGCGCAATCCAATCGGAACAATGCTTGTGGTGTCGCGCATATATGCGCCATCGGCAATGCAACCTATTCCGGCACGTCCGTTCTTCATTGTCACAATCATTCCTGATGCCGAAGCTGCCATAGTGTCGATGTCGGCAGTGAATCGCATAAGATTATCCACGGTCTTGCCATTGATTTGTATTTGGTCGTTGTTGCCAAATTTCAAGTTCATATTGCGAGCATAGAGGCTTATGGTGTCGGCATCGGAGTTGTAGAAAAGATTCTTTACGCCAAGGGTTCCGTCGAGCGACACGCGCTGGAAACGGTTGGCAGTGAGGTCGCTCATGTGGGCATCCACTGTAGCATCGGCAGTGAGGTCGCCACGCACAGTGAAGTTTAGCGGAAGATTGAAGGCTCTCACCACGCGCTCTATGTTGGCGCTGCCTTGCATCTTGCCCTTCACATGCGGGTCGGTAAACACGTTGTCGGCATTAGCGCTGAGTTGCAGCGATACTGCTTCACCCTGCAATATGAGTTGCTTGAGGCTGAAAGTGCTTTTGTCGGGCTTACTGCCCTTCAGCGACACATCGGCAGCCATTGCCACGCGGTCGATTCGTGCCTTTCCATTGGCTGCGGCTATGAATGATTCAGGAATTACCATCGACGCATCAATCGACGGCATATCGGTTCCGAGCAGGTCGTAAGGCTCGGTGAGATGCGCTTTTATGGTAGCCTGTATATCGCTCTTCACTCCTGAAAAAAGCTGTGAATACACCTCGGGCAGTATTTCCATCACCGATGCAAATTTCACCGGTCCGAGGTCGGCATCAAAGCTATCCATAAGCATTGTATTGCCATTTCTTATCGCAAGGCTGAATTGTGCCGGAACGTCGAGCAAAGTGGTATTCATCTCCTCAATGGCTACGTCCATAGGCTTGTCGGAGTTCCAATTCACGTTTCCGACAAATGTGAACGGCAGATTCTTCACAAAATCAAGCCCGCACATTGCATAGTCGGCATCACCGGCAAAGTCGAGGCGATAAGTATCACCCTCAGTATTGTTGAGTTCAAGTTTCTTCACGCGCACTCCCACACCTATTGTGTCGGCTACATTGCAATAAGCAATGCGGGTGTTGCCACGCAGTGCCATATTGTCCCAAAAGAGCGTTGGCAGCTCCAGTGGGGACTCATCGGCTGGCTCATCACTCGGGAGAGATATAAGATAATTCGACCGTGTGGCACTCACATCCACAAGGTTGAGATTCAAATCGTCGGCTGCTACATCAACAAGCGAGAATGTGCCATAGAGCAGGCGCAACACATTGATGCCTCCATGCACATGGCTCACCGCCAACAATGAGTCGGCTCCGGCAGGCAGCATGGCAAGGCTGTCGGCAGGCAGCGTTTTTAGGCTGCCCGAAACAATAGTGAGGCTGTCGATATCGACCATGAGGTGTGGAAACGTGCTCCACGTCGTGAGCTCCACACGCCCTATCTTCACATTGGCATTCAGGTTTTCGTTTGCAAGCCGGTTCACTATGGGTGTGAGGCGTTGTGGCGTTAATATCCACGCCACAGCACACATTGCCACAATCAGCAGCACCGCAATGCCACCAATCATCCAACCGCCTATCTTCAGAGTTCGCTTGATTATCTTGTTGATTTTCATATTTTTGCGTCAAAATTTACTATTCTTCATCAGCGTCGCGCAATAGCCGACATTTCAACCTACAAAAATAATAAAAATATGTTTTATCAACAAGAGTTTTCTTCATCTACGCCAAAATGAATTTCTCCACCACATGTGCCACTCCGTCTTCTTCGTTGCTGTAGGTGATATAGTCGGCAGCGTCCTGCACCTCGGTTGAAGCATTTGCCATCGCCACTCCAAGTCCGGCAAACCCTATCATGCCCTTGTCGTTATACCCGTCGCCACACGCAATCACTTCTTCGCGCGTTATTCCGAGGCGGGCTATCAGTTTTTCGAGCGAATAAGCCTTCTCAATGCCGGGCGGAACACACTCCAGAAAGAATCCTGCCGAGCGATACACCGAGGCACGACCCTTGAGCATCTCTGCAAGGCGTAATTCAAGCTGATGCAGCGGCTTGGGGTCGCCCACTATGAGGCACTTGTTGATGGGAAACACAAGCTGATTCTTGAAATCACCGTATTCCTCCACAGGCATTTTGTTGATAAACGCCTCATGTAGCACATATTTATTGGCTTTCTTGGTTGCTGCAATTCCTTCACCTTGATAGGTGAGAATTTCCATTCCGGCAGCAATTGCCTCATCGTGAAGCAGCGGAACCAGCTCGGGATTAAGCTCTTGATTGAAAACTGTGTCACCGGTGGTGCAGTCAATCACCCTTCCGCCATTATATGCAAGAATATAGCCTCCATAGTCCTTCAGCCGCAGCTGCGACGCAAGTGGCGTGATTCCGTATGTGGGGCGTCCCGAAGCCAGCACCACTGTCACGCCTGCATCCTGAGCCTGCATCAAGGCATCATAAGTGCGGGGAGTCACTTCTTTCTTCTCGTTGGTAAGCGTGCCGTCGAGGTCGAGCACAATCATTCGGTATTTCATCATATCTTCTGCCTTTTTCGTTTCCTATCGTTTTTCTATAGCCACATTAAGTATGAAAAAAGCGCAGTAGCTATTGAGCCTCCGCGCTTTTTTAATTTTAATCGACTGCTTCAGGAATCAACCCTCAGTGATTGCTCCGCTGGGGCAAACCTCTGCGCAAGAACCGCAGCTGATGCAAACATCGGGATCAATCTTGTAGATATCGCCCTCAGAGATTGCACCTGTCGGGCATGCGCTTTGACATGTTCCACATGCAACGCAGTCTTCACCAATTACGTATGCCATAGTAGTGTAAAAAATTTAAATGTTAAACTTATTCTTTGCAAAAGTAATGTTTTTTCCCGAACATTTATGCCTCTTGCACCAAAAAAATTTAATAATTTTGCGTCATATTTCATTCAGCACATTATGGAATCACCGCTATTCAGCATAATTACAATCACTTACAACGCCGAAGAGGTGCTGCGACCTACATTGACAAGTGTACGAGGTCAAGCGTTCAGCGACTTCGAGCACATCATCATCGATGGCGCTTCGCGCGACAACACGCTGTCGGTTGCCCGCAAATATGGTGTGGAAGGCATCAAAATCTTCTCTGAGCCCGACCGCGGACTTTACGACGCCATGAACAAAGGCATCGCCCGCGCCACCGGCCGCTATCTCATCTTCCTCAACGCCGGCGACTCTTTTGCTGCCACTAATGCACTTGAACGCCTTGCCGCGGCTGCCAAAACTAATCCCGACGTCATCTACGGGCAGACGCAGCTCGTCGATGCCGAGCGCATAGTGGTGGGTATGCGCCACCTCACCGCCCCTACAAAGCTCTCTGCCGACAGCTTTAAGCACGGCATGCTGGTGTGCCACCAGGCTTTTGTCGCTCGCCGCGAAATGGTGCCGCAATACGACCTCTCCTACCGATTCTCAGCCGACTACGACTGGTGCATCCGCTGCCTGAAGCTATCAAAGAGCAACGTCTATGTGGGCGACGCTCCACTCATCAGCTACCTCACCGACGGCCTCACCGACCGCAACCGCAATGCCTCGCTGCGTGAGCGCTTCCACATCATGTGCATCTACTATGGCACATTCCCCACCATTCTCCGACACATCGGTTTTGCTTTGCGCCATGCAAAACGAAAGTTTTTAGGCTTATTATAAGCTTCTTTTGAAAATAGTTAGTAATTTTGTAGAGAATTTTAATTTAACCCTCTATACACTCTAAAGATTATGAATGTTGTAGATAGATTCTTGCAATATGTGAAGTTTGACACGCAAAGCGACGAACTCACCAATCTCACTCCCTCCACACCGGGTCAGATGATTTTTGCCCAGCACCTTGAGAAAGAACTCAAAAACATGGGACTTGAAAACATTTCTCTTGATGAGAATGGATACCTCATGGCTACTCTCCCCGGCAACTGCGGCAAGAAAGTGCCCACAGTGGGCTTCATTGCCCACCTCGATACCTCACCCGACATGTCGGGCCGTCACGTCACTCCTCGCATCATTGAGGCTTACGACGGTGGCGACATCACCCTCAATGCCGAGAAGAACATCGTGCTCTCTCCATCGCAATTCCCCGAACTCTGCGACTACAAGGGTCAATCGCTTATCGTAACCGACGGCAACACCTTGCTTGGCGCCGACGACAAAGCCGGCATTGCTGAGATTATCACCGCCATCGACTATTTGCGCACTCACCCCGAAATCAAGCATGGCGACATCCGCATTGCTTTCAATCCCGATGAGGAAATCGGTCAAGGCGCTCACAAATTTGATGTGGAGCGTTTTGGTGCCGACTGGGCTTACACCATGGACGGCGGCGCTTTGGGCGAACTCGAATTTGAGAACTTCAACGCTGCCGTTGCAAAAGTGACATTCACCGGCCGCAACGTTCACCCCGGATATGCAAAGCACAAAATGGTCAACTCCATTCGCGTTGCCAACCAGTTTGCAATCATGCTCCCGCGCTGGGAAACTCCCGAGCACACCGAGGGCTATGAAGGCTTCTATCACCTCGTGGGTATCGAAGGCGACGTGGAAAAGACCGTGATGACCTACATCATCCGCGACCACGACCGCGACCGCTTCGAGCGCCGCAAGAAAGAGCTTGAGCACCTGGCTCGCAAAATCAACAATGAATTCCCCAACTGTGTGAGCCTGGAGCTGAAAGACCAATACTACAATATGCGTGAGAAAATCGAGCCGGTGATGCACATTATCGACACCGCCAAGCTCGCCATGGAGCGTGCCGGCGTTGTGCCCAAAGTGCAGCCTATTCGTGGCGGAACCGATGGCGCCCAGCTCTCATTCAAGGGACTCCCCTGCCCCAACATCTTCGCAGGTGGCTTGAACTTCCACGGACGCTTCGAGTTTGTTCCTGTCCCATCGATGGAGAAGGCTACCGACGTCATAGTGGAAATATGCAAAATCGTGGCTGAATAATCCACACTGATTCCGGCTCGGAGTTTTTAAGGGTGAATTTCCTCAGAAAATAACGAAATATTTTTCATCAGGAATATGAAAGCGGCTGTTTCGATACAGTCGCTTTTATCTTCGTTTTGGGGGTATAAAAAAAATAGGCTGCGTATCACTACGAAGCCTACTGAAACCTTAATCTTAATTTAATACTATGAAAAACACGATACAAATGTACAAACTATATCTTAAATATCAAAGAAAATGCAAGATTATACACCGAAATTTAACATTAATTAAGTGTTTACTACATTCTCTTAGCAATTTTGGCAAATTTTGCCAATTTTCTTTTGCGGAATGAGCCATTAGTGGCATCCGCCGCAATCGTCGCAACTGCATCCGTGATCGTGATCGCATCCGCAGCTGCATCCGTGGTGAGGCATATCCTCGGGAGTGGCATCGCGCACAAGCTGCACATGGCCTATGTAGCTCACCGTCTTGCCCGAGAATGGATGATTAAAGTCCATCACCACCTTGTCATCAGTGATTTCAGTAACCATTCCTTGCACCTGATATCCGTCTTCGGTCATCATCGGAAGAATCTTGCCTACTGCCACAGTGTTGCTGTCAAACTTTCCATCGATGGTGAAAAGCGACTTGTTGAGAGTCATCACAGCCTTCTCGTCGCGCTCGCCAAATTCCTTTGCAGTTTCCTCGGGAGTCATCACAAGGTTGATTTCAGCTCCCTGCTCCATTCCAAGAAGCGATTTCTCGAGTTTGTCGATGAGACCTTGCTCCACGCCATACACAAATTTGTCGGGACGCTGCTCTGTAAATTCCATTGTGAACGTGTTGCCATCGGCATCCACAGCCTTCACCTGATAAACCAATTCAACGTACTTTCCTGGTTTAATTGTATCCATAAAAAATCTTTCTATATTAATAATGTTATATATTGTCGATTTGTTCAC
>JBJFEF010000275.1:0-1512 GCA_051890435.1 Muribaculaceae bacterium | reverse complement strand
TTATGGCAAGAGTGATTGACGAAAACCTCAGAAGACATTGGAACTTGGTGCTCGGCACTTGCATCAAGTATTATCCGGCAAGACTCAAAGTGGGAGCGGAACAGGCTGCCGACCGCGAGAAGATATACCGTTTCAAGGACGGAACCGACCAGGAAGAAGCTGCCCGTTGGACTGCATCGCAGTTGGCAAGCCGCTTCGGCGACAAGGTGCGCAGCATCGTTTTCGCTTGCATTCCGGCATCATCGGCAGAGAAAAACCGAGTGCGCTATGAGGCATTTTCGCAGCGCGTTTGCGAGTTGTGCGGAGCCATCAACGGCTTCCCTTTCATCAAGGTGAAGGAAGATGCAGCCACCCTTCACGAGAGTCGGACAAAGCGCAGCAAGATGGGCGACCGCTTCGACAACATCGAGATTGAAGGCTCATTCTTCCACGGCAAGGAGATATGTTGCTACGATGACTGCCTTACTTCCGGCAAGTCGTGGAACAGCTTTGCCAACAAGCTTGAGAGCCTTGGCGCAGTGGTGCTTGGAGCTTATTTCTACGGAAAGACAACTTATAAAATGTGATGATATGGACAGAAACATTCAACATTCGGTGGCATTCAGCGGGCACCGCCACATTCCGGCATCGGAGATTGACCGCTTGCGGAGGCAACTCCGCAGCGCGATACTCCGGCTTTATGACGCAGGTTGCGTGGACTACATCTGCGGTATGGCTGTCGGCTTCGACTTACTCTCAGCCGAAGCGGTACTGGAGCTGCGTGGCGAGGGCAAGAAATTGCGGCTCACGGCTGCAATCCCTTGCCCTGAGCAGAGCCGCTTCTACAACGCAAGCGACAAAGCGCGGTATGACCGGGTGCTCAGCGAGGCAGACCGCATAGTGACAGTCAGCAAATCGTACTACCGAGGCTGTATGCTAAGACGCAATGACTACCTCGTTGCCAATGCCGGCAGACTGATAGCCTACTACGACGGCTCCCACCGCGGCGGCACCGCCTACACCGTCAGCCGCGCAAAGGCTGCCGGCCGCCTGGTCACGAACCTGTATGGGGTGGCGGATAAAAGTCAATTCAGAAAATAATGCATAACAAAAAAGCGTAACAATATGGAAGATATAGCATCAGGCATAGTGATACTTTTGGTAGTGAGAGGCGTTTGGAGTATTCTCAAGGCGATAGCACGCGGAGAAAGCCGCAGCGATTTCCGCCGCGACCGATAAACGTCACTCTTCCCTAATTTCGTCGTAAAACATTCTTCCGACATCACCCCGATGCCGGAAGCAGATGATTTTGTGTCTGGAGTGTGGCTGCGGTGAAGTAGTCGCAATGTGTGTCGGTCGCAGTGTGGGGGTAACCGCACTTGGCGATTCCGGGTCGTCGGGGCGGTGGGGCTACTGCGGTTCTTCGGGCTTTTTGGGGCGGGGACCGAGGGGACCGCTGGTGCGTCCACGGGTCAGGGGAATGTTGTGCTTGTTGAGTATGCGGAAGACGGAGCTGCGGCTGCGGAATCCGCT
>JBJFEF010000274.1:0-1513 GCA_051890435.1 Muribaculaceae bacterium | reverse complement strand
CTGCGCCCCTATCTCAAACTGGAGAACGTGCGCGACGGACTCTTCTATTGCGCCAACAAGCTCTATGGCATCACTCTCACCCCGATAAAGAATGTGCCACTGCCCCACCCCGAGGCTCAGGCTTTTGAGGTGAAGGACAAGAGCGGCAAGCATATTGCAGTGCTCTTCATGGACTTCTTCCCCCGCGCATCGAAGCGTGGCGGAGCATGGTGCGGCACATATCGCGACCAGACATACGAGAAGGGAAAGAAGATTACGCCGGTGGTAACCATCGTGTGCAACTTCACCAAACCGGCTGCAGGCGAGCCCGCCCTGCTCACTGCCGACGAGGCAAGCACCATGTTCCATGAGTTCGGACATGCACTGCATCAGTTCTTCCAGGACGTGCACTATCAGGGCATAAGCAATGTGCCCCGCGACTTCGTCGAACTGCCCTCGCAGATCAACGAGCACTGGTGCTTCGCTCCCGAGGTGCTGAAGGTGTATGCCAAGCACTACAAGACTGGCGAGACGATGCCCCAGGCTCTCGTGGAGAAGATGGAGCGCAGTCAGAAATACGGACAGGGATTTGCCACCGTGGAATATGTGGCAGCCTCGCTGCTCGACATGGATTGGCATGTGCTGAAGTCAGTGCCCGACGACCTCGACGTTGAGGATTTCGAGCGTCAGACTCTCGTGAAGCGCGGATTGCTCTCGCAGATTCCTCCCCGCTATCGCACCACCTACTTCAATCACACCATGGGTGGCGGCTACACAGCCGGATATTATAGTTATATGTGGGCAGAGGTGCTCGAGGCCGACGGATTTGAGGCATTCAAGGAGACGGGCGACATATTCAATCAGGATGTGGCCAACCGTTTCCGCAAGTATGTGCTCACTCCCGGTGGCATCAACGACGCCATGGACATGTATGTCAACTTCCGTGGCAGCAAGCCAGACACCAAGCCCCTTCTCCGCAACCGCGGACTTTTGGAGTAATTAATTCAAGTTTCTGAAGTAAATAACTGTGCGAATGCCTCTGGGAGCGTGGGCGTCTCACCCGCGACCTGCCTATAAAGCATATATCTTTATCTTGCGGTGTTTTTTGATTACTCTCTACGCAGGCCGCGGGCGGGACGCCCACGCTCCCAGAGGCTGCGCATCGAAAAACCATGACTTACGAAACTTGAGTAAAATATGACATCTTCATGAAATATATCAGTAGAAATATCGACAAAACACTCAAAAACAACTGGGGAAAACACTTTGACACCTTTGACACTGACACCTTTGACACCATTGACACCTCTCCCCGCCCCTACAATGCAGCTAAAAGGCTGTTCCACCGCTCATTTTCCGCCTAAAAAGCGGAGGATGAACGGAGTCACAACGGCGTCATATCGAAGGATGAACGGAGGACGATGTTAATGAGGGAGCATTTTTTCACCCGTCAAATGCATAATTTTCACCATTTATTTGCAGAATTCAAAAATAAATCGTAATTTTGCAGCGGAATTGCATTAAATGACAAAAT
>JBJFEF010000273.1:0-1516 GCA_051890435.1 Muribaculaceae bacterium | reverse complement strand
GAAAAAAGTGGGGGAATTTTGCGTGATTCACAGAAAAAACGTATATTTGCACCGCATTTCAGTAAATCCAAGTTTACAACACGTGTTTTTTAGGCGAATCTGCCACCTCAGCGTGCACTTTTCAGTAAATCCAAGTTTGCTATTTGCATTTCGCGGGCGGTTATCTCCGCTACGTGTCACAAAAATATCCAAAAACTTTTTTCTATACAGTTCATTTTTTTCAATTAACGAAACAATTTCATGCAAGCGGCTTCGTGATTGTCCCACTCGGGGCGATGTGCCACACTGAACGTCTTTTTTTATCAAGAGAAAGCACAAATGCACGAATATGTCGCTATCGTGTGCCTCCTATGCACCGGCATAGAAAGAAAATATTTCATACATTCTGATTTTTTATGTACACTATTACCGAATTAAATTCGAAAACACAGCCTGAGCTGAAAGGCATTGCTGAGTCGATGGGGCTCAAGACGAAGGACAGTGATTCGTTTGACGACCTCGTGTATCAAATCCTCGACCAGCAGGCAATTGATAGTGCCAAGAGTCAGGCAAACACGCCCAAGAAGCGTGGACCGAAACCCAAAGCAAAGAAACAACAAATCGACAAGAAGGCTGAGGCTCCATCCGCTGCTGAGACTCCTGCTGCCGAGGAAAGTCAGAGCCAGCCCAAGGCTAAGCGTGGTCGTAAGCCTAAGGCTCAATCGCAGCAGCCTGCCGACGCTAAAACCGATGACGCTAACAACGACAAACAAGCCGATGCACCCAAGCGCGGTCGTCGCAAGCGCATAGATAAGGAAACTGACGATGCGGCTGCCCCGATGCAGGAGATGTCGCTTGAATTTGGTGGTGACGAAACGCCTGCCAAGCCCGAGGCAGAGCATCTTCCACTCCCTGCCGATGAAGCCACCATTGAGTCACCCGAGGCATCAGCAGCACCACAAGAGGCTCCTAATGCAGAGCTGCAAGCCGACACACAGGCTGCCGAGCAACCTGCCGAGCAAGCTCCGCAACAGGAAGTAAATGAGCCGCGCAAGCCTTCGTTCTCGCTCGATTCATTCTTCAATACCGGTTCGCGCAAGACGTTCAAGCCACGTTCGCAGCAAGAGCGCGAGGAGGCAGCCCGACGCGCTGCCGAGGAAGCCCGCCGCGCCGCCGAAGAAGCTGCAAAAGCCCCCATCATCATACAAGAACCCAAGGCTGAGCCCGATCCACAGCCACAAGCCGTAACCGGAAAGCGCAACAAGCGCAACAAGAACGGAAAGCAACAGGTTCAGGCTCCGGTACCTGCCGATGTGCAGATGCCCGAGGAGCCATTCAACTTTGAGGGAATACTCCACGGCATCGGTGTGCTCGAAGTGATGCCCGACGGATATGGATTCCTTCGATCATCGGACTACAACTACCTCAATTCGCCCGACGACATCTACGTGCCTCAGAGCCAAATCAAGCTCAACGGACTCAAAACCGGCGACGTGGTGGAGTGCACCATTCGTCCGCCGAAGGAGGGCGAAAAATA
>JBJFEF010000272.1:0-1521 GCA_051890435.1 Muribaculaceae bacterium | reverse complement strand
AAACCAAAACCCTTAGAATTGCTCATGATGACAAGAAAATTTTTGGGCTTTAGAGCTATGCTATTGGCTTGCTTTGCATTTATTGCAATGAGCCTTGCAGCTCAGACATCCGTCACGGGTGTGGTCCTTGATTCGTCAGGCGAACCGGTAATTGGTGCCACAGTGCGCGAAAAAGGTTCGCAAGTGGGAGGTACGGCTACCGACCTCGATGGAAATTTCACATTGAAGGTGGCAAGTACGAAATCAACCTTAGTAGTATCGTATGTCGGCATGCAGACACAAGAAGTGAAGCTTGACGGCAAGACGAATGTAACAGTAAAGATGGTCGATGGCGAAGTGTCGCTCGACGAGGTGGTGGTAGTAGGATATGGTACATCACGCCGTGTTGATATCACCGGTTCGGTAGCATCGCTTACCGCCGACCAGATGAAAGAGTCAATAGTAACCAACGCCGACCAGATGCTACAAGGCAAGGTGGCAGGTGTACAGGTGACACAAAACTCAGGAGCTCCGGGCGGTGCAACATCAATCCGCATTCGTGGAGCAAGCTCAATCAACAACTCAAATGAGCCACTTTACGTTATCGACGGAGTGCAGATGTCGGGAGCCGCAAGCTCAATTGGCGGATTCTCGTGGGCAGGAGGTTCTGACGGACAGAACACCGTTAACCCCCTTGCAGCCATTGCACCGAGTGATATCGTAAGTATCGACGTGCTCAAGGATGCATCGGCATGTGCCATCTATGGTGCTGCAGGTGCAAACGGTGTGGTTATCGTAACCACACGTCGTGGTAAGGCAGGTCACACAAATGTGAGCTACGATGGCTATGTAGCTTGGCAGCAAACTGCAAAGCGCCTCGACATGATGAATCTTCAGGAGTATGCTACCTATCAAAACCAGCTTGCAGAAGACGGCTTTATCACCGGACAAAATGTAAACCAGGCTTATCGTGACCCGTCGATTCTCGGAGAGGGAACCGACTGGCAAGATGAGATTTTCCGCACCGCTTTCATGCAGAGCCACCAGCTCAGCGTGTCGGGAGGTACAGAGAAAGTTACATTTGCAGCATCGGGAGGTTGGATGAACCAGGATGGTATCATCATCGGTTCTGACTTCTCACGTTTCAACGGACGTTTCTCAGTGGATGCGCAGATGACCCCGTGGCTCAAGCTCGGTGGCCAGCTTGCTTACACCCGCACAAATGAAAAAATCACACTCAACGATGGCTCTGACGGTATTATCATGCAGGCAATGACCATGCAGCCCGACGTGCCGGTGTATGACTTCGACGGCAACTTTGCAGGTCCTACTACTGTAAATGGATCTTCATCGTGGAACCCCGTGGCACTTGCGCTCCAGAAGAACAATAGCCTGCTTCGCCAGCGCATTATGGGTAATTTCTATGTAAGCGTAGATTTCTTGAAGCACTTTAATTTCAAGGCTGAATATGGCTATGATGCTTCAAACAACCTTAACAAGGCATATGTGCCTCGCTATCAATTCGGAGTTATTGAGAATACC
>JBJFEF010000271.1:0-1523 GCA_051890435.1 Muribaculaceae bacterium | reverse complement strand
TAGATATAGTGTGAGGTGTCGGTTTTGACACCTCACACAAACCTCACATCGTAAATCATTGTGTATCAGTTAATAATAGGCGTTTGTGAGGTGTGAGGTATTGTTTTCATTTCTCTGTGTTTTTTATGCTGCTACAAGGACAAGTTTGTAAACGGCTCCTTCCCTGGTATGCTTCGATTCGCAGCCGAGGAAGCGGAGCACCTTGCCCAGACGTACCTTGGTGGAGTGGTCGCACCGCAGCTGCGGGAACTGCTGCTTAACCCCATTGAGCACCTCGTTGCTGCTCAGCCAGGTGCCTTCATCCTCTCCCTCGGGCAGCTCATAGCAGTGGCAAACCAGTCGCTCCAGGCTGTTCTCGCTCCGCTGGTAGGGGAGGTTAGCACGCTGGATGCGAGCCACTTCGGCGTTGCTGAACCAGTAGGGTACCTTATCCACTTGCAGTTCATGCTTCAGCTGTGCAAAGAGTTGCGCGTAGTCGATGGGGCTCTCGTTGTCGATGAGTTGCCCTTTGGGAATCTTGATGCAGAGGTAGCGTCGGCTACCCGTCTCGTCGCAGAGCGGCTGAGCCTCGTTGGTGGTAGCCAGGAACGAGGCATAACGCCGACGGTCCTCCTGCGCTTTGCCGAAGATGGGGCGACCGTTCACCTTCACCTTGGAGAGCATCTGCTTCAGCCGCCCCTGCTGCGAGGGACCCATGTTGGCAAACTCATCGATGTTCACCAACAGGTTGTGGGTCAGGGCCATCTCGCTGTCGAACTTATTCCCTAAGTTGATGTGGTCCAGGAAGTAGATGCGCAGCTTCTCGGGGAGGAGTCGCACCGCAAAGGTACTCTTGCCGCACCCCTGTTCACCAATCAATACAGGTACACACTCGTTGCCATGGAGCGTATCCATGCCTAACCAGTGGGCCACAGCAGAGCGGAGCCAGGTGCTGAGCCAAGCCAGCTGCTCCGAGGTCACCCCGGGCAGACGGCCAAAGAGCTGAGCCACATGGTTCTTGCCATCCCACTCAGGAAGTCCGTCGAGGTAGTCGCGGATAGGGTCGAAGAGGGGCACCTGGTTAGAGTGGAGCAGCTCCTCGATGTTGTTCTTGGGCGAGCGTTTGCCCCCGATGCCTTCGCGCTTGGCGTGGAGGATGATGGAGTTGACGGCCATATCGGTCAGCACCTCCCAGGCCGTCGCATCGGGGAGCCGCTTCAGTTCCGTTTTGCCACTCAGCAGATTGTGGCGAAACTGGTAGTTCTCGTTGAGGAAGGTTTCTGCCTCAAGCAGGGCCTCCTGTACCGGGGTCATTGCCTGCAATGCCGCGGTGTCGTTCAGAAAAGCATTTTCCATATCCATATATATATAAAGGTATAAAGAGTGAATAATCGCACTTTGTAGGGGCTGAGCTATGAGTCTGCCCCCGGAAAGCTGATACAAAGTTACTTCAAGAATCACCCGAAAACCAAAATATCCCTGCGCTCAGACCCCCATTTCGCCGGAAATCGGGAAATAATCGGCCAAAATCGGGAAATCGGTCG
>JBJFEF010000270.1:0-1524 GCA_051890435.1 Muribaculaceae bacterium | reverse complement strand
AGATGTATTTGTTGATTAATCCGCGTCCCATGTTGGTTTAGGTAAGAGGTAAGAGTGGAGAGTGGAGAGGGAGTGGGTGATTATTTTTTCAGAATCAGCAAGCCTAACACTGTGACTGCTGCATTGAGGAGCAGTAGCTCAAAACTCATCACATAGCCGAAGCTGAGGAGGAGCCACTTCTGCACAAAGAAGCATATCACCGGGGCTGCGATGCACACCACAGGCACCCATTTGTCGCGCACGGCGGTGTTGCAAGCAAGACCGAAGGCAAAGAGTCCGAGGATGGGGCCGTAGGTGTAGCTGGCAATGGCATAAACGGCGCTGATGGCGTCGCTGTTGCTGATGAGATAGAACACCACAATGACTACGCCCATAATTGCCGACATTGCCACATGCACCACATTGCGGGTGCGCGTGAGGCGGGCTTCATCTTGCTTCTCGTGGGCTTTCAGCACATCGACGGTGAATGATGTGGTGAGCGAGGTGAGAGCCGAACCAGCGGCCGAATACGACGCCGAAATCAAGCCGAGAATGAAGAGAATGCCCACAATCACCGGCATATTGCTGCTCGAAGCCACCAAGCCGAAGAGCTCGTCGGTCTTTTCGGGAATTGCCATGCCGGGAGTGGCACGCACATAGAGCACAAGCAATGTGCCGAGCACAAGGAAGAGGGCTATCACAAAGAATTGCGATATGGAGCTTACGATCATATTCTTCTGCGACTCCTTGAAGTTTTTGCAGGCAAGGTTGCGCTGCATCATATCCTGGTCGAGACCCGTCATAGCTATCACCATGAAGATGCCGGCGAGGAATTGCTTCCAGAAGTAGGTGCCCTCCTTGGGATTGTCGAAGAAAAATGCACGCGAAGTGTCGTCGCTTGCCACGGCACTCACCAGCGAGGCAAAGTCATAGCCCAGTCCCTTGGCAATAAACACGATGCTGAGCACCACCGAGAGCACGAGGCAGAACGACTTGAGGGTGTCGGTCCAAATCACCGTCTGCACGCCGCCCTGCTTGGTGTAGAGCCAGATGAGGGCGATGGTTAGAATCACATTCACCACAAAGGGAACGCCAAGCGGTGCAAACACAAGGCTCTGGAGCACCACGCACACCACATAGAAGCGCACGGCCGCGCCGAGCATCTTCGAGATGAAGAAGAACCAAGCTCCGCTCTTGTAGGTCATTGCCCCGAAGCGTTGCTCAAGGTAGCCATAGATGGAGATGAGGTTGCGCTTGTAGAACATCGGCACAAGCACATAGGCTATCGCCATGTAGCCCACAATGAAGCCGAAGCACATTTGCAGATAGGAGAAACTCTTGCCCACCACCATGCCCGGAACCGAGATGAAGGTGACGCCCGAAATGGCAGCTCCCATGGTGGCAAACGCCACTATATACCACGGCATGCGTCGGTTGCCGGTAAAGAAACTTGCATTGTCGCTCTTGCGTCCGGCAAGATAGGACACAAGGAAAAGAAGAATGAAATAGCCGACTATCGTAGCCAGCACTGTCCAAGCTGTCATA
>JBJFEF010000269.1:0-5369 GCA_051890435.1 Muribaculaceae bacterium | reverse complement strand
CGGCATCCACTCCGTGTGCGCCAAGATAGCTCTTGTCGAGTGCAAGCATCAGCGTGAGATAGCCTCCCGCCGAGTGACCACACACCCACACCTTGCTGCTCGTGCCTCCATATTCTGCTATGTGGCGCATAGTCCATGCCACGGCGGCGGCAGCATCTTCAATATATGCCGGATGCTGTGCACGCGGACTCAGGCGATAGTTGGGCGCCACCACGGCAAATCCCTGCTCCTTCAGCAGCTCAGGCACAAACTTCTCTCCGCCTTCAAGGCCGCCTCCATGAAAAAACACCACCGTAGGAAATCCGGTTTTCCCTTCGGGCACATAGAGGTCGAGCTTGCAGCGCTCCACCCGATAGGCATCGGCTTCATTGCCTTCAATATAGCTCACATTGGCTATAGTGCCATATAAATCGGCAACCGTGGCCGACGTGCCGCACATTAGCGACATCATCAACACCACGGCTGCAATTATTCGGTTGCTGTGTTGCATCATCTTCTATTAATTTTCCTCAGGTGCATGGTCGATAAGGTCCATAAACTGGTCGAGCTTCGGAGTGATGATAATCTGCGTGCGGCGGTTGCGCTGCTTGCCAAGCTCGGTGTTGTTGTCGGCAATGGGGTTAAACTCGCCACGTCCACCGGCTGTGAGTCGCTTTGCCTCCACTCCATAGTTCTTGATGAGATATTGCACCACGCTCGATGCACGCAAGCACGAGAGATCCCAGTTGTTGCGGATGTTCTTCATCGATGCTGCCGTGTTGTTCACAGGCACATTGTCGGTGTTACCCTCGATGAGCACGTCATAGTCCTTGTAGTCCATGATGATTTTCGCAATCTTGCTCAGTGTCTCGGCTGCACGGTCGTTGATTTCATACGAGCCGCTGGTGTAGAGCATATTGTCGGCAAGCGAAATATACACCACGCCCTTGAGCACCTGCACATCCACTTCCTTCAGCTCCTCCTTGCTCAGCGAGCGGGTGAGGTTGTTGGTGAGCACCATGTTGAGCGAGTCGCTCTTGCTCTTCACCTCAACCAAGTGGCGGATATACTGGTTCGACTCATTGATCTGATCCACAAGCTTGCTGATATTGATATTGTTCTCGCTCGAGTTGGTCAAGCTGCGGTCGAGCGATGCCTGAAGCGACTGATAGTTGCTTGCCGACTGCGCAAGCTGGTCCTCAAGTGCCTTGATGCGGGCATTGGCTGCCGCAAGTTCCTGCTTGGTGTCGGAGTTCTGATCTTTCACAGCCTGCATCTGGGTGTAAAGCTCTCGCTTCTCGTTATTACAGTTTTGCAAGCTCTGCTGACTTGCCTCAAGTTCTTTCTTGCTCACGCAGCCGGTCAATACCACTGCCGAAAGCATTGCAATTGCTAATGTCTTTGTCTTCATATCTGTCAGTAATTTAATTTTTCTATTTTGTTGCTGTTAATAACGCACTAAGTGTGTGAGCCGGCAATCTGCCTCCGTTGCCTCCCACTATATCTAATAACGCACAAATATACTAATTTACCACACACATTCTCCATTTATTGTTCCGATTTATACAAATTTAACTATTACTGTCCGATAAAATCCTCGTCATACGAAAATTCTATCGGACAGCAATACTCAAATAATTCTATCCTTCTGCGTGCAGGCTGTTATCGCTTGAGCGAATTCACAATTTCATCGTTCATCTTGCGAAGGCGAGCCTCATCCATCTTCATCACCTTGCGGTCGTAGGTCATCACTCCGTTCACCTCCACTTCCACATCAGTAGTCTGTGTATATACGGCTGCCGTGAAGCCCTGCTTGATGTATTTCAGCAGCTCTTTGCCAAATTTCACATACTCGTCGGTCACTTCTTTCGAGCTCTTGAATTGCACATAGCCCCAGTTGCGGTCGGGCATCCACAAATGGCCTTCAAGCGCCAAACCTATGCCGCCATACTCGCCCAGCACATTGGCTCGCTCGCCATCATAGAGATACATTCTCGGACCGGGATAATTGTGAAGGTCAACAATGTCGCCACAGTGATAGAAGTTGCCGCCACTTGCCGGATTCACCAGGCGCGACGGGTCGTATTGCTTGGTCCACTCGGCTATTTCTTCACACTTGAATTGTCCCCATGCCTCATTAAACGGTATCCAGGTGCAGATACATGGATATGAATAGAGGAAATCCATAATCTCTTTCCACTCCTTGCGATAGCATGCCTCGCTCTCGGCGCTGCGCTTCAACTCGGTGCCGGTGAAGTATTGGTGCATCTGCCACTCGGGGTTGCGGTCGCCGCTCGGCATGTCTTGCCACACTATGATTCCCTTGCGGTCGCAATAGGTGTACCACGTTGCAGGCTCCACCTTAATGTGCTTGCGTATCATGTTGAAGCCCCACTCCTTGGTCTTATCTACGTCAAATATCATTGCCTCATAGCTCGGTGCTGTGTAAAGTCCGTCGGGCCACCAGCCCTGGTCGAGCGGGCCAAACTGGAACAAATCCTTGTCGTTAAGCTGAAGGCGCACGATGCCGTTCTCGTCGCGACGTGTCGAAATCTTGCGCATCGCTGTGTAGCTCTTCACCTTATCCACAGCCTTACCATCCTTATATATTGTCACCTCAAGGTCGTAGAGGAACGGGCTGTCGGGCGACCAGAGCTTTGGATTCTCGGGCATACGCACCTCCACCGGCTCGTTGTTGATGCCGCGTGCCGATGCCACAAGCTTGCCTCCGTCGAGCACCTTCACCTCCGACATCAGTGCCGGGCACTCCACCGACTTCTGCACCGTCACCGTCACAGTGTTGGCATCCACATTGGGGAGTATGCGCAAGTTCTCTATGTGAAGCGCCTCCACAGGCTCAAGCCACACCGTCTGCCATATTCCGCTCACCGGCGTGTACCATATTCCTCCCGGGTTGCACACCTGCTTGCCGCGTGGCTGATAGCTCTTGTCGGTAGGATCCCACACACGCACTGTCAGCTTGTTCTCACCCTGCTTCAATGCCTGGGTGATATCGAATGAAAATGGCACATAGCCTCCGGTGTGCGAGCCCACTTTCACGTCGTTAACCCACACATCGGCTTTCCAGTCAACTGCCCCGAAGTGCAGCAGCACATTCTGCTTCTTCCACTGTGCCGGCACCGTAAACGTGCGGTTATACCACAGCTCATTCTCACCGCCAAGCAATTTGCCTACTCCCGAAAGGCTCGACTCTATGCAGAACGGAACCAATATCTCTCCATCCCACTTCGCAGGCTCAGCCTCGCCCTTGGGCTTCACTGTATAGCTCCAAAGTCCATTCAAGTTCTTCCAGGCTGTTCGCTCCATAATTGGACGTGGATATTCGTTCCACACATTGTTCACATCGATTTTTTCTGCCCACGGCGTGCGTATCTTGTCGCCCGCCGGTGCATACTGCGCCATCGCGGCTTCAGCCGCCAACAGCGTAATTGCAATCATGGCAATGTCTTTGAATTTCATAATCTTTTAGCGTTTGTGTTGATTGTTGTTAGTAAATATAATTTTTATTGTGGTCGTTTCCGGCATTCCATTTCACTTTATTGTGTATTTAGGCTTGCTTCGCTCTCTCAATATGCCAAAAATAGCCTATCGAAATTCAGCGTAAAGATACAAAAGAGATGCAACTTATCAAATAGTTACATCTCTTTTTTGATATTTTTCCACACAAATTACACGATTGGCAATATCACCCACCGTGTTTCTCACTTATTTTGCTGCCTTGGTCTCTTTAATGAAGAATACTGCCGCTGCTCCAAGCAGCAAGAAGATTCCCGCAAGAACCAGCATATCCACCTCGGGTGCTGCACCGCCTTCGGGCGTGAGTGCCTTCAATATGGGGCCTCCAAGCACCGCTGCCACTATCTGCGGCAAGCATATCGTGCAGTTGAACAAGCCCAGATAGGTGCCCATCTTTGGATTGCCCTGAAGTGCATTCGTAAACAGTGTGAACGGCAACGCAAGCATTCCTGCCCAGGCTGCTCCTATCAGCAAGAAACTTGCCCAAAGCACAAACTGGTTGGTCACCCAATATATCGAGATAAAACCCACTCCGCCTATCAGCAGACTCACCACATAGGCGAGCTTGTAGCTCTTAAACTGCGGTATCAGCGCTGCCCATATAATTGACCCTACGGCTTGCACCGCAAACACCACGCCTACCCAGTTGGCTGCTGCCTGATAGCCTTCGCTCGCCGTGTCGGTTGTGCCCCAGCACTGCGATGCTATCGCTCCCGGCGTGTAAGTCCACATATACATGAATGCTGCCCAGCAGAAGAATTGCACAAGTCCTATCGAAATAAAGGTGTAAGGAATGCTCACCTTCTTCGATGCCGGCTTCACATCAGCCTTCGTCTCGGCAGGTGCCTCCTCCTCGTTGCCAAATTCTGCCATCTCTGCCGGACTATATTCCTTCACATTCACAGTGGTGTAAATCACACATAATATTAGTATGGCTGCTCCTATATAGAATGAATATATCACCGAGTTGGGAATTACTCCCTCCGGTGCCACATTCTGCACGCCAAAGAATGTGAAAATATAAGGGAACAGATAGCCCACAAGCGAGCCGGCATTACACAAGAACGACTGTATGCTATATGCAAGTCCCTTCTGCTTGATATTAACCATGTCGCCCACCATCATCTTGAATGGCTGCATGGCAATATTTATCGAAGTGTCAAGGAACATCAGCGACATCAATCCAAACAGCATCGTTCCCGTCAAGCCCCACATCACCACCTGAGTGGTCAAGCCAAGCGAGCCGGCATTTGGAAGCATCAGCATCACTGCAACTGCCACAATAGCTCCTACAAACAAATATGGTATTCGGCGACCGAAGCGGCACCACGTCTTGTCCGACAGCAAGCCGATTATCGGTTGCACAATCATTCCCATCAAAGGTGGCAAAATCCAGAAGAACGATAATTGGTGTGGGTCAGCACCAAGCGTTGCGAAGATTCGGCTGATATTCGCACTTTGTAAAGCATAGGCAATTTGAACGCCAAAGAATCCGAAGCTTAAATTCCACAGCTTCCAGAAACTCAAGTCAGGTTTTGTTCTCATGTAACTTTATTAATATTTGTTTATGTTAAGTTGTTTTTTATTATCCATATTATACTGCCACATTATTATATCATTGAAGCCGCTTCTGAATACGATATTAATATATGTCTCATCAATATTATATCGCCACTGCCGCTTCTCATTAATATAACTCCATGTCATTCCCTCTAATATGTGACGTTATTGGTCAGTGAATCATACCCTTCATCATTGCACGTAACCGCACAAATTGGCATAGTTCCTTTCATCGTGCAAAAATAATACATTTTTCCAATTAATACCACACAATCCACACATTTTTCTCACCT
>JBJFEF010000268.1:0-5378 GCA_051890435.1 Muribaculaceae bacterium | reverse complement strand
TCGTCGAGGAATGGATCCATCATCCAGAATTGGATATACTCGATGTTGGAGTTCTCAAAGTTAGTGTTGTCGAGCTTGCGCATGATGCCGCCCCAACGCTTCTCGGGGTGCAACAGCAATCCGTCGCTTCCCACGCCGGTAACGTCGAGGTTGTAGGGGCCACGCTCCTTGGGATAGAACGAAAGGTTGAGCGTCTGTATGGTCGATGACTCGCCGTAGCTTAGCTCGCGGTCGGGGAAAATCTCATCATAGTTCACCTCACGCACATAGGGATACGACAATTGGTCGAGGTCGTTCTTGATGTAGCCCGGTGCAAGCGACGAGTTGCGCTGAGTGAACAAGCGGTCGATATAGTTCCATGCGAGGAGAGCGCGGTTTTTACCGTAAGCCACGTCGTTGTTAAGTCCGGCTTCAGGGAAAAGGGCATCGCCACCCGAGTCGTAGGGCGTAGAGGCAAGGAACCACGAGTAAGGTGAGCGCAGGTCGATGCCGGTCTGCGTCGATTCAAAGTCGTCGATATAAGAGCTTCCGGCACTTGAGCCCGTAGCACGCTGATGAGGCACAAGCTGAGCAAACTCACCTCGCATTTGCAGCGTGGAGGGTGCAGTGGCATTCACGGTGGGAATCTTGTTGAACAGATTGGTGAGCCACATGAATTGCGTCCTGTAGGAGAAATTGGCGCCCCAGATGGTGTTGCTCACCACCTCGTTGCCTATCGCCACCTTCTCGGTAAGCGGCTTCTCAGAGTAGTGCATAAGCGTACCTCCCACATTGAAATCTTTGCTGAAAGCATAGTTGAGGTCAAGTCCCAAAAGGGTCTTGCGCTGGGTGCTATATGTAGATTGGTTTTCAAGAGTGACGCTCACACTGGTTCCGGCATCGATGATGCTCTGGTTGGTGATTGTCACAATTCCCATGCTGTAATCCACGGTGTAGTCGCTGTTCTCGGTGAGTGTCACACCTCCTGCCGTCACTGTCACCGAGCCTCGCGGCACATTCATGGCATTGAGCCTGATTTGCGAGCCCGATGATGCCTGATACTCGCCCTTCAGCACAAATTTGTTCTTGTCCTGGAACTGGCGTGCAGCAGTGAGTGTAGAGTCGTAAAGCTCCTGATACACATATTTGTCGGCAAGTCGGTCGTCGCCTATCTTCTTGCGCAAGTGGCTACCAAATGGCTCTACAACCGGGAAAATCACCTTTCCGGTCGAGGCTATGATGGTGTATCCCTCGATGAAGTCGAAACGTCCATCGGGGTTATACTGGCTGTTGGCATCAATATTGTCGAGGTTCATCACCTGAATGAGCGGCTTTCCGTTGATGGCACCGGCAGGGATATAGTTGATTTCGGTTCCTGTAGTGTCGCTCAAATACTTGATATTAAGCTTGAAATTGGTCTTCTGCACCTGATAGGCTCCAAGCGAATACACATTCTTCATCATGAGCTTCCAGTTGGGCAGACGCGGCGACACCGTGGCGCCTTTTAGCATCTTCACATAGAGTGATTGCGACGTTGATGTGATGTCGCCCGAAAACTCACCCACCTGATAGGTTTGTCCGCCATAGGTGTACTGAAATGCCACGGCAAGCACCTCATCTGCACCAAGAGCCGACTTCAACGATATGTAACCCAAAGAGCGGTTGAGGGTGTATTCGCTCGTCGTGAGCAAGCGGGCACTCTCCACCTTCTCATAGTCGCGTCCGCCCTCTATTCCATAGGCTTCGAGTGGCTGCAAGGCTGTTGCCACCTTGGTGATTTCGCGGGCATCGGGATAATCACGTTTCAGTTCCTCAAGCAGGTTGTTTGAAGTGTTCGACGGATTGTTGAAGCTCGACGTTGTGGTCCAGTGCGAATTGGCGAGGCGGGTATTCTCACCTATATCCATGAAAGCCACCAAGTTGCGCGACTCATTATAGTTGCTTTTCTTGTTGGTAACCCACACCTCAATGCGGGTGATGTCGATTCCCGAGGTCACAAGCGGCAGGCGCTTTGTGTTTTCGTCGTAGGTATCATAGAAATATTGGGCAAGGAAGAAGTGACGGTTTTGGTCGTAATTGTCGATATCCACCGAGAACGATGTGGTTTGTGCTCCGCCCTTGGTGTTCACCGTCTGTGTCTCACTGTTTTGCTGCGACACAAGCGCAGTGGCAGTGAGCTTGCCAAATTGCATCTTCGTCTTGATACCGAAAAGCGACGTGCTACCCTTGATGAGCGACGACCCCGTGGCCATACTCACATTTCCCGCCTCTATCAGCTTGATTATCTCATCCTCCTTGCCTTCATATTGCAGCTTGAGGTTTTTGGTATCGAAGTCGAAGGTAGCATCGGTGTTGTAGGTCATGTTAAACTTCATCTTGTCGCCCACCGATGCGTTGATGGTGGCCTGTATCTTCTGGTCGAAGTCGAAGTAGGTCTTGCGACGTGCATCCACCGATAGCGCCGGGTTATCGGTCTTGTTCGACTTCATACCCATCTTCAGCTGTATCGAGCCTTGTGTCTTGAGCTGCACGCCACCCGGACCGAACACTTTCTCAAGCGGTCCGAGCGCAAAGTTCATGTCGAGGAAATTAAACGGGTCCTTCTTCGCCTGAGCCGTTTCGGCATTCTTCTGGCGATAGTAGCTCTGCATCGACTGTGTGAGCACCAGATTGTTATATTCATCGCTCGAGAGCATGAATGGCGTGGCTATCTCATTGTCGCCCAACTTGGTGCGTATCACATAGCAACCCGTTTCATAGTCATATTCAGCCTCGGTAGTGATGTTTGATGGCGTCTTCAAATCCACCGCATGCTCTCCCTCGCGCAATGCATCATAGTCGGCAGGCACGGTGGTGTGCACAGGAAAGCGGGTAGTAGAGGAGTCGGGACTCACCGCAGTGCGCTTCTCGGGCACCGGTGGAGGAGGCGGAAGTGTGGGTGTCTTATATTGGGCAAATGCAAAAAAGCCGTATGCCGAGCATATCAATGCTCCGCACACCATAGCAAACAATATTTTCGTCCTGCTTCTTTGCTTAAAGCCCATTAATTCTTGCAATAAAATAAAAACCTCACCGCAGGCCAATCTGCCTTGCGGCTACATCATCTTCAGAGCCAGCTTTATAGCCTGCTCCACTGTCACGCCCTGGTTCTCCTTGAAGAGCTTGGTGAGTGCCTTCTCGGTCTGCGCCTTGGTGAAGCCAAGCATCACAAGCGCCGCCAGCGCCTCATCATACACTTCATTCTCGGCAGGCGTATGTATTGATAACGTATCACCACCTGGTTTTATTTTATCTTTGAGGTCAACAATTATTCTTTCAGCCGTCTTTGCGCCTATACCTTTCACTGCCTTGAGCACTCGCACATTGCCGCTGATGATGGCATTCTCCAAGTCGGCAGTCGTGAGCGACGACAGAATCACCCGTGCCGTGCTCGGTCCTACGCCCGACACCGTGATAAGGCTCAAAAACAGCTCTCGCTCGCGACGGTCGATAAAGCCAAAGAGCACGTATGCGTCTTCGCGTATCGCCTCATGCACATAGAGCTTTGCCGACTTCTGTCCCTGCAATTGGGTATAGGCATTGAGCGTGATGTTGAGCATATATCCCACGCCTCCTGCTGTATCTATCACAGCGTATGTGGGTGTGATTTCATCAATTTGTCCCTTAATATATTCTATCATAATCCCAAAAGTCGTGTTTCGGTCATTCAATAATCAATTCCACGGGGCAATGGTCGCTGCCCATAACATCGGTGAGGATGTTTGCCTCACGCACTCTTGGCGCAAGGCGCTCTGAGGTGAGGAAATAGTCGATGCGCCACCCCACATTCTTCTCGCGGGCACGGAATCGGTAGCTCCACCACGAATAAACGCCCTCCTGCGTGGGATGCAAATGGCGGAATGTGTCGATGAATCCTGCTCCAAGCAGCGTGGTCATGCGTCCACGCTCCTCATCGGTGAATCCGGCATTCATGCGGTTGGTCTTGGGGTTCTTCAAGTCGATTTCCTGGTGAGCGACATTCAAGTCGCCACACACAATCACCGGCTTGCGACTGTCGAGAGCAAGCAAGTAGGCACGGAAATCGTCCTCCCACCGCATGCGGTAGTCGAGACGGCGCAATCCATCCTGGCTGTTGGGAGTATATACGCACACCAGGAAGAAGTCTTCCATCTCAAGCGTCACCACGCGACCCTCATGGTCGTGCTCATCAATGCCAATGCCGTAGGTAACATTCACAGGCTGATGCCGCGTGAAAATGGCAGTGCCGCTATACCCCTTCTTGTCGGCATAATTCCAATATGATTGATAGCCGGGAAACTCCAAATCGAGCTGTCCGGCTTGCATCTTGGTTTCCTGCAAGCAAAAGTAATCGGCATCAAGAGACTCAAACACCTCGCAGAAATTCTTGCCAACTACTGCACGAAGCCCGTTCACATTCCAACTGATAAATTTCATATCCTAAATATCATAATATTTTTTAATCTTCCGAATTGCTTGATATCCCGTGAAAGGGAAATCCACACACAAAGTTAATCAAAATCACCGACTTCACAAAACGCCACTCCCCTATTTCCCAAAATCCCAATCAGAAAGGCTACAATAATCACTGCCACCACTCTCTTTTTGTGTTATATATTTTGAAAAAACACGATGGGTGATTGCATATTTGACGAAAATTTCGTAATATTGCACTAAGAAATTCTACGCGTAGCTATGAGATACCTCGACCCGAAAGCCGACTTGACGTTTAAGCGCGTCTTCGGCGAACATAAAGACCTTGTAATCAGTCTGCTCAATGCAATGCTGCCGCTTGCCGACAATGAGCTGATTGAGGAGGTGGAATACCTCCCTGCCGAGCTTGTGCCCGACAATCCCGTGCGTAAATACAGCATCGTTGACGTGCGATGCCGCGACAAGCGTGGCCGCCAGTTCCTGGTGGAAATGCAGATGGTGTGGTCGCAGGAATTCATGCAGCGTGTGATGTTCAACGCCGCAAAAGCCTACGTGCGCCAGGGCGACAAAGCTATGCAATTCAAATATCTCGAGCCGGTGTATTCGCTCAACCTCGTGAACGACATCTACGAGCCCGAGCTGAAAGAGTTCTATCACTACTACCGAATGGTGCATGTGGAGCATTCCGACCGCGTGATCGAGGGACTTCACCTCGTGTTTGTTGAGCTGCCGAAGTTCACCCCACACACTTTCACCGAAAAGAAGATGCAGGCGCTGTGGCTTCGCTATCTCACTGAAATTTCGAGCAATTCACGCACTGTGCCTGCCGACTTGCTCGATGTCCCCGAAATCAACAAAGCCGTGCAAGTGCTTGAAGAATCGGCTTACAACGACGCCGAACTATACAGCTACGACAAGTTCTGGGACATGATACGTGTGGAAAATGC
>JBJFEF010000267.1:0-5383 GCA_051890435.1 Muribaculaceae bacterium | reverse complement strand
TCTCTTACCTCTTACCTCTTACCTCTTACCTATAATACTATTTCAAGCCACGGTTCTTCAGGAGTGCATCCACTGTTGGCTCCTGGCCACGGAATCGCTTATAGAGCACCATCGGATCCTCGCTGTCGCCCGGCTCGAGAATATTCTCGCGATAGGCTTTGGCAGTAGCAGGGTCGAAGATTCCTTTCTCCTTGAAGAGCTCAAAGCCATCGGCATCGAGCACTTCTGCCCAAAGATAAGTGTAATATCCGCAAGCATACTGAGTGCTGCCGAAGATGTGCTTGAAGTAGGGGCTGCGATAGCGGAACTGTACCTCCTCGGGCTTGCCGAGTTTCTTGGCAACCTCAGCCTCAAATGCCTTCACATCAACCGGCTCCTTGTAGTCGAGCTTGTGCCACTCGATGTCGAGAAGTGCTGCGCCCACGAGCTCGGTAGCAGCAAAGCCCTGGTTGAACTTAGCCGAAGCGTCGAGCTTCTTGATAAGCTCATCGGGAATTACCTCACCGGTCTTGTAGTGCTTTGCGTAGGTCTTGAGAAGCTCAGGCTCCATTGCCCAGTGCTCATCGATTTGCGATGCAAGCTCCACGAAGTCGCGATCCACGTTGGTTCCCGACTGTCCGCGGAATTCAGCCTTAGTGAGCATACCTTGCAATGCGTGGCCAAACTCATGGAATGCTGTTTCCACCTCATCGAGTGTGAGAAGCGATGGCATATCCTTGGTGGGCTTGGTGAAGTTGCCCACATTGTAGATAATCGGGCGCTCGCTCACACCGTCGTAGTTATATTCGCCCTTCAGCTCGCTCATCCATGCGCCCTGGCGCTTGGTTGCACGGGGGAAATAATCGGTCATGAACACTGCCACGTGGTTACCCTCGGCATCCTTCACGTCATACACTGTCACTTCGGGGTTATACTTAGGTGCATCGGGCATCTCGGTGAATGTGATGCCGTAGAGGCGGTTAGCCATAGTGAAGATTCCCTGCACCACGTTCTCAAGCTGGAAGTAGGGGCGAACGTCGTCCTCGCTGAGGTCGAATTTCTCCTTCTTCACCTTCTCGGCATAGTAATAGTAGTCCCACGGTGCAATCTTGAAGTTGCCGCCTTCCTTGTTTACATAGGCTTGCATGTCGGCTACTTCTTCTTTCACCTTTGCTACAGCGGGGCGCCAAATCTGATAGAGCAGGTTCTCGGCATTCTCCACTGTCTTTGCCATCACATTATCCATCTGATAAGCTGCAAACGACTCAAATCCGAGCAATTTTGCCTTCTTGGCACGAAGCTCGAGCAGGCGGTTGATGTTCTCCGAGTTGTTATATTTGTTGTCATTGCTTGCAAGCGATGTGTAGGTCTCATACATGCGGCGACGAAGGTCGCGGTTGTCGGCATAGGTGAGCACGGCAAGGCGGCTCGGTGCGTGCACTGTGAACACCCACTTGCCCTCTTTGCCACGGCGTTTTGCCTCCTCGGCAGCCTCGGCAACGGTCGGTGCAGGGATTCCGGCAAGGTCGGCTTCTTTCTCCACAAGCACTTCGCTCTCGTTGGTCTCCTTCAGGATGTTGGAGTTGTAGGCAAGCTCATAGTTTGAAAGCTGCTGGTTGATGCTCTTGAGGCTGTCCTTCTCAGCTTCCGAGAGAAGTGCACCATTGCGGGTGAACATCTTGTAATACTTGTCGAGCAAGCGGTCTTGGGCTGTGGTGAGGTTGAGCTTGTCCTTGCGGTCATACACCTGCTTGATGCGCTCAAAGAGCATTTCGTTCATTGCAAACTCATCGGCGGCAGCAGTGAGCAGCGGCATTGCCTCCTCCGAGATTTTCTCCATCTCGGGAGTGTTGTCGCTCTCGCTAAGTGCATAGAACACATAGCACACCTTGTTGAGCAGCTTGCCGCTGTTGTCGAGAGCAAGGATGGTGTTGTCGAAGTCGGGCATCGCGCGATTGTTGGTGATAGCGGCGATTTCCTGATTGCGCTCCTCGATACCTGCCTTAATAGCGGGAATGTAGTGCTCATACTTGATTTCGCTGAATGGAGGAATCTCATACTCGGTGGTATAGTCCTTCATGAATGGGTTTTCTGAGTTGTCCATTGTCTTCGAACAGCTTGTGCCAAGTAGCACGGCACATGCTGCGGTTAGTGTTAATAATTTTTGTTTCATATTCCTGTTTATTTTTAGTTGATATTGTTATTCTTTATTTCATTTATCGTCGGTCCACTCAAAGGTGGCACACAGCGGATAGTGGTCGGAGGCATTGAGCGAGCCACGCTCTATCTTCACGGCATCGAAGTTGCCACGATAGAGTATGTGGTCGATGCGGAAGTAGAAGCGGTTGCAGTGATAGGTGATGGTGGGCCCAAGTGCACACTCGGCGTAGGCGTCGCGCATGTCGCTACCCATAATGGTGCGATAGGCAAACGAGCCGGGGGTGTCGTTGAAGTCACCGCAGAGTATCACCTGGCGATCGGTGTCGTCGATTTTGTCGCGTAGCAGCCGCGCTTGCAGCGAGCGACAGCGGTAGGCACGTGCCAGCTTGGTGACAAGTGTGCCGCGCACCTCGTCGAGGTCGCTTGTGCTGCCCATATTGTGCAAGCGGGTGAGCTGGCGATAGAGATGCTTATCGGTCTGCGTGAGCCCTATCGACTCCAAGTGGCAGCTATACACCCTCACCGTGTCATCGGGCATCGCCACGTCCCATCCCACGGCGCGTATGTGATTGTCGAAGTACACCGAATCAACCTCACTCACTATGGGATATTTCGAGAGAAGCACCACGTCGCTGCGGTGATTGTGATAATAGGGATATTTCTCCTTAATCACCTCAAGCATCTCACTCACATATTCCACCTTGTCGAAGTTACGCTCTTGCGCTGCCTCTTGCAGGCACACCACATCGGCATCGCGGTCAAGGATATATTGTATGGTGCGGTTGGGTGTGTGCTGCACCCCGGTGTTGTCGGTGAAATTCATCACATTATAGGTGAGCACGGTGAATGTGCGTGCACAGTCGCCCTCGGCTACGTCGCGGCTCACAAAGTTGATTGGAGAGAATGTGGTGATCGGTCCCCACGAAGCCACTATCGCCAACAGCGGAATCAGCGCCAAAAGCCATTGCCGCAGACACAGCCACACCACCATGAGCACAAGCGCCACGGCAAGTGCTATGGGATAGGCAAGTCCGAGCACCGACAGCTTTGCCGATGTCACAGGGTCGGCAATGCCGCCATAAGCCGATGCAAGATACATCACCGCCACCACTGCGCTGAATATTGCTCCTATCAGCTTCAGCAGTGCCGGTATTCTGCTATGTCGTCGTGGCTTCTGCATCTATAATTATAAAAAATCACGTTCTTATCTGTTATTTCTTCACCTACATGTCGCGGCAGCTTCCTCACACATATGAGGACTCATCTGTCCGCAGCTCGGCAGCTCCCACTCGCGGGACTCATCTGACGGTGTCGCAGCTGATTCCTCACACTCACACATGAGGCGCTATCGCTTGCTCACATCAAAGAGGCGCTTCTTCTCGTCGGCTGTGAGCGATGCGTAGCCCGAGAGCTTGATTTTCTTCAAAATCTCATCCATCTCAGCCTCCTCGGCAGGCGTCATAGTGCTTCGACGGCCGTTGTTGCGATCCTCCTGCGGCTTCTTGTCGTCACGTGGCTGCTGATTGGTGCGCGTGAAAGGTGATTTGTTGTAACTGCCCACCTTCACCCTCGGGCGACGGCGCACCAGGTTCACAAGCCAATCAATGGCGCGGTTAAGCCACGCAGTGATGTCGATGCCGCGGCGGTCGGCAAGCGCAAAAGCGGCTCCCACCAAGGCTCCACCCAAGTGCGCTATGTGTCCGCCGGCATTGCTCGACCCTATGCTTATCACGTCGATAAACACCGTCACCAAAGCAATCCACTTTAGCGAAATCTGCCCGAAAAAGAGCAAACCGATCTTGTAGTCGGGTTGTCGCACCGCCGTGGCTGCCACTATGGCAAGCACCGATGCCGATGCCCCGAGCAGTAAGCCATTTGCACCACTGAAAAGCGGCAACAAATTAAAGGCAAGCACATAGAGCAGTGCTCCGCCTATTCCGCCAAGGAAATACAGCCCCACAAAGCGGCGTGTGCCGAATATCTGGTGAAACATCGCGCCAAACCAGTAGAGCCAAAGCATATTGAAAAGAATATGCATCACATCATAGTGCAAAAACATATAGCTTATCAGGCTCCACGGCTGGGTGACAAAGCGCGACACGTTCGACGGCATCTCAAGCAGCTCTATTGCCGGCATCGCATCAATAGCAAATAGCAAGCACACCAGAGCCACCAACCTCACTATCACAAACACCGCCACATTCACCATCACAAAGCGCATCGGCACTGTGGCTGCCGCATAGCGGCTACGTAGGTTGTCAATAAATCCCGCCACCTATCACTCCTTTCTTTTTCCAGTAAAGCAATAGCAAAAATCCGAATATCATTCCGCCAAGGTGCGCAAAGTGTGCCACCGAAGCCTGGAAGCCACTCACGCCGAAGAACAGCTCTATCGCTCCATAGCCCAGCACCATCCACTTCGCCTTGATAGGTATGGGGATAAACATCAAGTAGAGCGGCATGTTGGGGAACACCATGCCAAATGCCAGCAATATGCCAAACACTGCTCCACTGGCGCCAATAGTTATCATCGAGTTGAAAAATCCGTTCATCATGCCGTGCTCCACGCCGTACGCCACTGCCTCTGCTCCGCGCAGTGCCACAAAGCCCTCAGCATCGACAAGCGCAAAGGTGTTTTCCCATGTGAGCCACCACACCACCTCCTGCACTATCGCAGCACCTATGCCGCATGAAATGTAGTAGATCAAAAAGCGCTTTGGTCCAAACACCCGTTCAAGAAGCCCGCCAAACATAAACAGCGAGAACATATTGAAAAACAAGTGCGTGAAGCCATCGTGCTGAAACATATAGGTAATCAGCTGCACCGCATTGAATTTCGACCCCTCAAAATAGTGAAGACCAAGCCACTCATTCAAGTCGATTCCCTTTGTGCGAAACACCCATGTGGCAACCAGCATCAGCACATTGATTATCAGCAGATTCTTGGTCACCATGGGTATCGACCCGAGAAACGATCCTCTTTCGTTCATCATAATTTCTTTTAGTATCTTTATTTACTATAAGTTACATTAATCCAATTAAATTACAAAGTTATCCAAAATTTGCGAAACCACACATCTAAAAGCCAAAGAAACTACAAAATTTAGCACACCATGCCCCCACTTTCACATATATTCACCATCTTCCCACCCCTCCCCTGTAATTTCACCCCATCCACCACCCCCTCTCACCTCTCACCTCTCACCTCTCACCTCTCACCTCTCACCTCTTACCTCTTACCTCT
>JBJFEF010000266.1:3677-5386 GCA_051890435.1 Muribaculaceae bacterium | reverse complement strand
AACCACATTAGTTAATCGCCCTCAAAAGTGTAAACATATTTCAGGGATAGTCAGGCTTGATGGGCGGAAATGGCGGTATTCGTGCAGAAAATGTGTGGGTTTTCACATCTTTCGTACATAAAATGTGTGGATTTTCACATTTTTCGTACATAAAATGTGATTGACGCTTTGCCGGAGGCCCAAAATTGCGTAACTTTGCACTTGCAGAATCAGCAATAGAAGGCTGAATGTTGCCCGCAAGGGAAGAATAAAGTTACAGATGCGCAACAAAGAATTAAGAGAATGGAAAGAGAAGCGATAAATCAACTGCTTGCATGGAAGCAAAGCCATAGGCGCAAGCCACTGATAGTGGAGGGCGCTCGACAGGTAGGCAAGACGTGGCTCGTGAAGGAGTTTGGGCGATTGCACTATGATAGTGTAGCCTATATCAACTTTGAGGAGCAGATATATCTGCGTTCGCTTTTCCATGACGACTATGATGTGGAGCGCATAATCACGAGGCTCAATGCAGCATTGCACACACACATAGAGGCTGGACGTACGCTGATATTTTTTGATGAGGTGCAGGAGGCAGAGAATGGGCTGACGGCACTAAAATATTTCAGCGAAAATGCTCCGGAGCAGCATGTGATAGCAGCAGGGTCGCTTCTTGGCATAGAGATGCATCGCTCGAAGTCGTTCCCGGTGGGGAAGGTGCAATTTATGAAGCTATATCCTATGAGCTTTGTGGAGTTTCTCAGAGCACAAGGCGAGGAATCATTGGTGAATATGATGACCGATGGCGACTGGAAGGGAATCAAGCTGTTTGCGCCCAGGCTGAGAGAAAAATTGCGTCAATACTACTATGTTGGAGGTATGCCTGAAGCGGTGAGTGAGTTTGTCGCTACGGGAAATTGGGCAGAAGTGCGGAGCATACAGCGCGACATATTGCAGAGCTACGACCGCGACTTCTCGAAGCATGCCCCTGAAGATATAGTGCCGCGCATACGCCAGCTGTGGCTGTCGCTACCCACTCAGCTGAGCAGGGAGAACCGCAAGTTTCTTTATGGTTTGGTGAAGGAGGGCGCAAGAGCGAGAGAATATGAGCTTGCACTGCAATGGCTGTTTGATGCCGGGCTTATTTACCGTGTGAGCAATGTGAAGGCGCCACGCTTGCCGCTTGCCGCCTATGAGGATTACTCGGCATTTAAGATATATTCGCTTGATGTGGGACTTCTTGGTGCAATGTCGGGTCTTGATCAGGCAACGGTGGTGAATGGCAATGCTGTTTTCACCGAATTTAAGGGCGCACTCACCGAGCAATATGTGCTTCAGCAGCTCATACTTGAAGGGAAACCCTATTATTGGTCGAAAGCCAATTCGCGCCAGGAGGTAGATTTCATAATGGAGCGAGAGGGCGTAATGCTTCCGATAGAGGTAAAAGCAGAGGAGAACCTGAAGGCAAAGAGTCTGCGACAATTCTCGGAGGAGCAGAAAGTGGCAATGGCTTACAGGCTGTCGATGTCGGACTACCGCGAGGAATCGTGGGTGACCAATGTGCCGCTATATGCAGCTTTCATGGTGATGAAGATGAGGTAAATGATTGATGGCATGGCGAGCTGTGCCAAATATTTCAGGTAATAGATGATGACGATTAACTACATAATACGCCGATTGATGATTGCAAGTCTGCTGTTCACAGTGGTGGCTCCGATGTATGGAGCGGAGGC
>JBJFEF010000266.1:1728-3577 GCA_051890435.1 Muribaculaceae bacterium | reverse complement strand
GGCTGATGCTACCGAGGTGGTGGCTGATGCTGTGGGGGCGGGCAATGTGCAACTGGAGCAATTCGGCCGCAAGATAGAGCAGCACACTTTTGTGCCTAAGGGGCAGTGGATTGCGGGGCTGAGTGTGAGTTTTTCGCAGTCGAACCAAAACAACTATTCGTTCTTGATAGTGGAGGGAATCGACGGCGACACCTACAGCTTCAAAGCCACGCCGATGGTGTGCTACATGGTGAAGGACGACATAGGACTTGGCGGCAAGCTGGAGTATTCGCGCAGCCGCATACGCATGGATAATGCCGACATTGTGCTCGACTCTGAGACCGACTACAGCAATGAAAACCTTTATAGCATCTCTCAGGGTTTCTCGGGGATGGGAATTTTCCGCAACTACATCAATCTGGGCCGCCAGAAGCGCTTTGGCATCTACAATGAGGTGCAACTGAAGCTTGGCTACACGGAGTCGAAGCTGAGCAACGGCACCGGGAAGGATTTCACCGGAACTTTTTCGCGCAGCTACAGTGCCGGACTTGCGGTGGCTCCGGGACTGGTGGTGTTTTTGAGCAACTACTCGGCGCTTGAGGTGAATGTGGGAGTTTTGGGCTTTAACTATAGCTATACCAAGCAGATAACCGACCAGGTGAAGATAGCCAAATTGCACACCAAGAGTGCCAATCTGAGGCTGAACCTGCTGAGTATCTCATTTGGCGTGGCTTTTTATTTGTAGGATGATGATGACGATAATGCAACGATATATGGCACGGGTGATGGCGGTGGTGGCGCTGATGCTGCCTCTAGCCCTTGCTGCAGCCGATGAAACGCCACAGCAACAGGCTGAGCGGGCGGCAGAGCAGGCACGCATAGCCAATGCCAATGCCCAGGTGGCACTTGAGGCGGCACGCCGTGCACAAGAATTTGCCGAGGCGGCACGCAAGGAGGCTGAGGCGGCAGCACAGGCAGTGCGCCGAGCCGACTCGTTGGGGCTTAATCTCGACAGCATGGCTCGTGTGGAGCGCAGAGTGCAGCCTATCTCGGTGAGCCAGGTGGCGGAGCAGATGCACCAGAATGCCGACTCGCTGCTACTGCATGAGCGGGTGCTTGTGGGCACCGACACGGTGAAGCTTATCATTCCCGAGCGCAACTTCGGGCGCTACGACCGCGGACTGTTTAACTTCCTGTTTATCCCCAAGGGGAAATGGGCGTTTGGACTGACGGCGTCGCTGGGAGAGTTTGACACCGAAGATGTGCAGATGCTGTCGTTTCTCAAAGATTTCAACTTCAAGGGCAGTATGTTCTCAATTAGCCCGAGTGTGAGCTATTTTGTGCGTCACAATGTGGCTGTGGGAATGAAGTTGGGCTATTCGCGCAACAAGTTCACGCTGGGAAGCCTCAGTGTGGATATTGACGACGATATCAACTTCTCGCTGCGCGATGTGGACTATCACACCGAGGACTACTCGGCAGCGGTGTTTATGCGCCGCTACATCGGACTCGACAATAACCGCCGCTTTGCCATCTACAATGATGTGGAGCTGCGCTTTGCCAGCGGCAACGGTACATTCACGCGCCTCTACAACGACGAGCCTAAGGAGACCCGCACTCTCACCACTAAGGCGAGCCTCAACTTCTCGCCGGGTGTGTGCGTTTTCATTCAGGAGTATGTGAGCTTCAACATCTCGTTTGGGGTGTTTGGGGTGAACTACACGCGCGAGACGCAGCGCACCGATGGGGTGAATGAGGGCAGCCGTTCGGGGCTTGGAGCGAGCTTCAAGTTTAATCTGCTTAACCTGAATATGGGCGTGGCGGTGCATATTTAGTGGAGAGCGGTTTTTAGAGGTAAGAGGTAAGAGGT
>JBJFEF010000266.1:0-1628 GCA_051890435.1 Muribaculaceae bacterium | reverse complement strand
GGGGTGTGAAATTTTTTATTGATATTTAGCTTCGGCAATGAAATTGAAAAATTACATATTGAACTGCATTACAGGTGCGATGATGGCTCTTTTGGCTACGTCGTGCTTGAAGAATGATATTCCTTTTCCGGTGATAGAGGCGGAGTTTCTGTCGCTGACGGTTGACGGGCAGTCGGCTCCGGCGACAATCGATGCTACTAACCGCGTGGTAACTATTCACTTGAGCGAACAGGTGGATATTAAGCGCGTGAATATCACTGACTATAAGGTGACTGAGGATGCCGTGCTTTCGGGCGATATTTTGGGACTTATCGACCTCTCGCGCGACTGCGTGGTGACGCTGAGCATCTATCAGGACTATAAGTGGCGCATCACTGCCGACCAGCCTATTGAGCGATACTTCACTGTGGAGGGTCAGGTGGGAGCTACGGTGATCGATGAGCAGGCGCGCCGCATGGTGGTGATGGTGCCGAAAAATCTGGGCATAAGTGCGGTGAAAATCAAGACACTGAAGATTGGTCCTGCCGATGTCACCACTATGGAGCCTGACCTCACGGGGCAGACGGTGGATTTCACCCAGCCGAAGCGAATACAGGTGAAATATCACGACCAGGAGAAGCAATGGACGCTCTATGCCAAGGTAACTGATGTGGCTGTTGATGTGAGCCGTGTGGATGCGTGGACCAATGTGGCTTGGGCTTACGGAACTGCTCAGGAGGGCAAGGACAATGGATTTGAATATCGCAAGGTGGGCGATGAGGAGTGGACTCGTGTGCCTGAGGCGTGGCTCACGGTGAATGGTGGCAGCTTCAGCGCGTGCATCCGTCATCTTGCCGCACAGACGCAATATGAGGTGCGCGGATATAGCGATGATGCCTACTCGGCAGTGACCACGATTACTACCGAGGGCACTCAGTATCTGCCTAATATGGACTTTGAGGACTGGTGGCTCGACGGCAAGGTGTGGTGCCCATGGTCTGAGGGCGGCACTTCTACGTGGGACACCGGTAACAAGGGCGCTACCACCCTTGGCGACAGCAACACTGTGCCTTCGACCGACACTTGGGACGGAAAGGCGGGACACTCGGCTGAGCTGAACACCAAGTTTGTGGGTATTGGCATTGTGGGTAAATTGGCTGCCGGAAACATCTACACCGGTGAATATCGCAAGACCGATGGAACGAATGGCATACTTGGTTTCGGGCGTCCGTTCACCGGGCGACCCACCAAACTGAAGGGCCATTTCAAATATAATTGCGTGAATATCAGCCATTCGAGCGACGACAACTATAAGCACATGATTGGTCAGCCCGACACGATGTCGATGTATGTGGCTCTTACCAACTGGAGCGAGCCCTACGAAATACGCACTCGCCCGAGCAACCGCCAATTGTTCGACAAGAATGACCCGTCGGTGATAGCCTATGGTGAGCTGACGCGCGGCGAGAGTGTGACGTCGTGGACCGATTTTACCATCAATCTGGAATATCGCCGCACCAATGAGGTGCCTACTCATGCGCTGATAGTGCTCTCGGCGAGCAAATATGGCGATTACTTCACCGGAGGCAGTGGCAGCACGCTGTGGGTTGACGACCTCACGTTTGAGTGGGATTATTGAGAGGGTTTTT
>JBJFEF010000265.1:0-20201 GCA_051890435.1 Muribaculaceae bacterium | reverse complement strand
ATGGCTAATGCAAGCCTCAAATACAAGATTCTTGACTGGATCGACGTTGCAGGACGTATTCGCTTCGACCGTACTAACAACAAGTTTGAAGACAAGCGCTACGCTTCTACTATCAACCTTTTCGCTCACAGCGACTATGGTTTCTACAAGTATTACAACAGCGCCGACCAGAGCCTATATGGCGACTTGATGGTGAATATCAACAAGACCCTCAATAACTTCTCTATCGGTGCCAACGTGGGTGGTTCATTCTCGCGCACACAATACGACGAGGCAGGTTTCCAGGGTGGATTGAAAGCCCCGTCAAACATCTTCACGCCTAACGCTATCGATTATGCTTCGGCTTCCAACGACAACCGCCCCATCTTCGCACTCAACAAGCACTATATCAACTCTCTCTTTGCCAACGTTGAGCTCGGATGGCGCAGCATGATTTACATGACTCTCACCGGACGTAACGATTGGGATTCGGCTCTCGATGGCACAAAGAACGAGTCGTTCTTCTACCCATCTGTCGGTCTTTCGGCTATCATCTCTCAGATGGTTAAATTGCCTAAGGAAATCAGCTACTTGAAGGTACGCGGTTCTTGGGCATCGGTTGGTTCGGCTATCAGCCCCAACATCACTTCAAAGTGGCGCTATGAGTATAACCCCGCTTCTCAAAGCTACGAGACCGTTACCTATAAGTTCCCCGAAACTTTCTATCCCGAGCGCACCGAATCATGGGAGGCCGGTATCACTGCCCGCTTCTTCGATAGCTCACTCACATTCGACTTGACTTTCTACCAGTCGAACACCCGTAAGCAGACATTCCTCCGCTCAATCACTGCAGGTGAGGGTTATAGCAAGGAATATGTGCAGACAGGTAACGTGCGTAACCGCGGTATTGAGCTTTCAATCGGCTACAACAAGACTTGGGGCGACTTCACTTGGAATAGCAACCTCACTTATAGTATGAACCGCAACAAGATTATCGAGCTTCTCGAAGATGAGGACGAGGTAATCAATATGGGTGGTCTCAACGGTGCCAATATCATCCTCAAGAAGGGTGGCACAATGGGTGACCTTTATACTTACACCGACTTTAAGCGCGACAACGAAGGCAACATCGCTCTCGACGCCAGCGGAAACGTGATTCGTGAAACTCTCACCAATCCTGAGTATCGCGGTAACGTGCTCCCCAAGGGCAACATCGGTTTCTCTAACGACTTCTCTTGGAAGGGCATCAACCTCGGATTCCTCATCAGCGCTCGCCTCGGCGGTATCGTAATGAGCCAGACTCAGGCTATCCTCGACTACTACGGTGTGTCACAAGCTTCGGCTGATGCTCGCGTTAAAGGTATTCCGGTTAACACCGGTACAATCTCGGCCGAGCAATACTACTCAGTAGTTGGTGGCGACAACCCAATCTGGTCGGAGTATATCTACAGCGGTACTAACGTACGCCTGCAAGAGGCTCACATCGGCTACAGCATCCCTCGCAAGTTGCTCAATGGCATGAACCTCTCAGTTGGCGTCACTGCAAGCAACCTCTTCATGATTTATTGCAAGGCTCCGTTTGATCCCGAATCAGTAGCTTCTACAGGTACTTTCTACCAGGGATTCGACTACTTCATGCAGCCAAGCCTCCGCAATATTGGTTTCAATGTTAAATTGCAATTCTAATCAACCTAAAAGCAAAGAAAGAAATGAAAAAGACAAATATAATGAAGATGTTTTCTTTCGGCTCGGTAATGGTTGCCTCTCTTGCCTTGTCGGCTTGTACCACAGGCTTCGAGGAGGCTAACCGTCCGGGTGAAGAAGTGTCGGCTGAGGAACTTTCCCGCGACAACTACAACACCGGCTCTTTCCTCGTGCAGATGCAGAATGAAGCATTTCCCGAACAGGAAAACTCCTATCAGATGAACCAAGACCTTATTGGTAACTACCTCGGTCGTTTCATGACCTATGCCAACAATGGTTTTGCAGGTAGCAATTTCGCAAAGATGAACGCTCCTGTGGGTTGGGTACGCTACCCTTTTGCCGACAGTATGCCTAAAGTGGTTTCGGCTTACAACGAAATCGTGCGACTCACCGGCACTGAGAGCCTCAGCTACGCTTGGGCACTCATCCTCCGCGCTCAGTCATTCCTCCGTCTTAGCGACATGTACGGACCAATGCCTATCGGTGCTGAAGAAGATCCCAATGCCTATTCTTCGGTTGAAAAAATCTACAATTCTCTTATTGCCGACCTCGACCGTGCCACTGAAATCATCAATGCCATGATTTCGGCTAATGGTGGTACGCTCACTCAGTTCAAGGACTCTGATAAGGTTTATGGCGGTAACTTCGTACAGTGGGTTAAGTTTGCCAACTCTCTCAAGCTCCGCATGGCAGTGCGCATGCGCTTCGCCGACCCCACCCTCGCCAAGAAATATGGTGAAGAGGCTGTTGCGGCTGGCGTAATCACAAGCAATGCCGACAACTGCGACATCGACTATTCGCCCAACGGACAGTGGAAAACTTCAGTGGAATGGGGCGACAGCCGTGCTTGCGCCGACATTGAAAGCTATATGAACGGCTACGGCGACAACCGCATCAGCAAATATTTCAAGAACACTGCCACTCCGGGTGCACGCGCCATTATCGGTTGCCGTGCCGGTGCCAACATCGGTAACAAGAGCGTAGCCGACGGCCTCTATTCAGCTGCCAATGTTGAGCGAGACACTCCGGGTATGTGGATGACTGCTTCTGAAATCACTTTCTGCCGCGCCGAGGGTGCCCTCGCAGGATGGAGTGGTATGGGTGGCTCGGTTGAGTCGCTCTACAATGAGGCTATCACTCTCTCATTCGAGCAGTGGGGCGCAAGCGGTGCCGATGCCTACATCAACAATGACACAGCTACTCCTGCCGACTATGCCGATGCCGATGGCGGTTACGGTGGCTCTTATGGCAAGATGTCCTCTATCACAGTGAAGTGGAACAATGCTGCAAGCGACGAGGAGAAGCTTGAGCGCCTTATCGTCCAGAAGTGGATTGCCCTCTTCCCTGACGGCCAGGAGGCGTGGAACGAGATTCGCCGCACTGGATATCCCAAGGTATTCCCGGTGGCGCAATCTACTGCTTACAGCATCGAAGTGCCCAACCGCATTCCGTTTGACTACACTGAGCCTGTTAACAACCCCACCAATTATGCAAAGGCTGTTGCCCTCCTTGGTGGCAACGACGACTATGCAACCAAACTCTGGTGGCAGAGATAATGTAATCATTAATATCTAAAAGAATCATTAAGATGAAAAATATAAAATCATTTTTGCTGATGTTGGCCGGCTCAACCATGTTGTTCACGGCCTGTAGCACCGATGCAGAAATCAAAGACCCCGAGAATCTTACCGTACCCGAGCGCTCGGAGGCTTATTATGCCGCCTTGCGCGAATATAAGAAGACCGACCACGAAGTAGCTTTCGGATGGTTTGGTAACTGGGTTGGTGCCGGTGCTTCTCTTGAAAATTCGCTCCGTGCTGTCCCCGACAGTGTAGATTTCGTTTCTATCTGGGGTAACTGGCGCAATCTCTCACCCGAAAAGAAAGCCGACCTCGAATTTGTTCAGACTGTTAAGGGCACTCGTGCTCTCATGTGCTTCATCGTTCAAAACGTGGGCGACCAGCTTACTCCCGAGGATAAAACTCCACAAGAATACTGGGGCTTCACCGATGGCGACGAGACAAGCCTTCTCTCAGCTATCGAGAAATATGCCAACGCAATTTGCGATTCTATCGATGCTAATGGTTACGATGGATTTGACTACGACTACGAGCCTCACTACGGCCACAGTGGTAACATCTCGGGCAATCCTACTACCGAAACTAAGTTTATAGAGACTCTTGCCAAGCGTCTTGGCCCGTCGTCGGGTACCAACAAGATGCTCGTTATCGACGGTGAGCCTCAATCAATCGCAAGCGCTCTCGGCGTTCACTTCAACTACTTCATCGTGCAAGCCTACAGCTGCTATGGCGATGCCGACCTCGACAACCGCCTTGCAAGCACCATCCGCAACTTCGATGGCGTTCTCACTCCCGAAGAAGTTGCCAAGAAGTATATCGTTACCGAAAACTTCGAGAACTATGCTGCTGCCGGTGGTGTTTCGTTCACCGATCGCTATGGCAACAAGATGATGAGCCTTGAAGGAATGGCACGCTGGACTCCCATCGTCGATGGCAAGAAGGTGCGCAAAGGCGGCATTGGTACCTACCACATGGAGTATGAGTACAATGCCGGCAAACAGCCCTCCTACCCTGCTCTCCGCGCCGGAATCCAGATTATGAATCCGTCAGTTAAATAATCACTCTTTTACACGTTACTAAAATGAGAAATCTAAATAAATATATCTTCGGTGGTCTGGTTTTGGCTGCGTTTGCATTGACGGGATGCGAGAATGCCAAATATGATACACTCACCAATCAGGCGTATATCCTTCAGACCGGTACAGATGCCAATACCTCACAAAAAATCACTATTGGCAATGATCCCGTCGCTACCGGCATTAATGTGCGTCTTTCCGATAAGGCAACTGTTGCAAGTAAGTACCGTCTCGTTTACGATGCTGCTGCTCTTGAGAAATTCAACACCAAGAATGGCACTACTTACACTGCACTCCCCGAGAACTGCTTCACACTGTCTTCTAACGAGGCTACTATCGAAGTAGGCAACTCAGTGTCATCTACAATGGAGCTTACAATCAATCCGCTTAACAGCGAGATGAAAAACTCCGGCAAGAAGTATGCCGTTGCTTTCCGCCTCGAAAACACCGATGGCAATGCCGAAATCCTCAAGTCGGGCAGCGTGATGGTTTATCTCCTCGACCAGGTGGTTATACAACCGGTTGTAGTGTTCAACAGCCAGAACAACTTCGGTGAAATTCAGCTCGACCACACTGTCGATCTTCCTGAATGGACCGTTGAGCTCAATATCAACAAGGATCAGCTCCGCACAGAGGTGGGTCGCGGTAACAACCAAGCATTCTTTGGTGCCTACGACACCAATTCTGAGATCTATATGCGATTCGGCGACGCTCCTATCGAGGGTAACCGCATCAACATCAAGACTCAGGGTTCGCAGATGAATAGCCAGACACTCTTCAATACCAACACTTGGTATCACCTTGCTCTCGTCTGCACCGGTCCGAAGCTCTACTTCTATGTAAATGGTGTTCTCGACAACTCGATGGATCTTCCCAACTCAGGTAACTCTATGAGCTGCTTCTCTACTTATGTGCATAATGGCTACCACCTTGGTAACTCTATGTTCAGCGAGCTCCGTCTCTGGAAGAAAGCACGCACACAGAATGAAATCATCAACAACATGTACTCTTGCGACCCGGCTTCCGACGGACTTGTATTCTACTTCAAGTTCAACGAAGGCTCTGGAAACACATTCAAGGATGCATCAGGCCATGGCTACGACATCACCACTCCGGGTGTTAACTACACTTGGATTCAGGATGTACGCATCGATGGCAAATAATCAGTTTTCTAACTAAATAGATTTTCAAGAATTATGAAATCAATCATAAAGAAATCAATCCCTTTCTTGGCTGTATTGCTATTGCCGCTTACAGCCTGTGAAGATGAGCCGGAAGTCGGTAGCACTCTCTATCCCGTAGAGCCGGAGAACTTCGATGCCAAGCTCTACATCAATGAGACTGCTCTTCCCGGTAATCAGGCGACTCTTGAAGTTATCCAGACTCCCGTTTCGCTCATTACCCCCGACGACGAAATCTCTTTCAACGTGAAGCTCACCAAGCCTGTGGCTAACGATGTAACTGTTACTGTTGCCGAAAATGCCGACCTTGCTGCTGCATATGGTAATGGCGCTGAAGCTCTTCCTGCCGGTACTCTCAAAATTGAGAACGCTACTGTGACTGTAAAAGCCGGTTCCACCGTTTCTGCCGAATCGGTGAAATTGAAGCTCATTGAAAGCGATGCAGTGAAGAATCTTGCTTCAAAGGGCGTTGCAGCCGTTGCTATTGCAAGCAACAATGCCGGAATTGCTACCGGTAGCAACAACAATGCCTACTATGTAGTGCTCAACAAGAAGGTGACCAACTATAAGGGTCAGCTTGCCGATGAAATCGCTACTATGACTCAAATCCCGGGCACCAGCATCACTGCTACTGTCGATGGATACTCTGCAGCCGAGCTTACCGATGGCTCGCTCAGCACTGAGTTCTGGTATTGGTATGCCGGTGGCTACGATGTTGTATTTGAGTTTGAGAAGACTACCTCTGTGAGAGGTCTTGGATTCTACTCAAATTCCTACACCGGATATTGCCCCAACATCATTGAGATTCTCACCAGCAACGACGGCGAAACTTGGACAAGCCAGACCGGCGGACAGGTAGCTCTCAGCCGTCCTTCGAGCAACCAGGTTCTTATTCCGTTCGTTCTCTATGCAGTAATCCCTTGCAACTATGTGAAGCTCAAATTCTACTCTTGCTTCTGGACTTCCTACGGTAGCGATTACGACTGGCCTGCTGCTTCTGAGGTTAATCTCTACAACTAATGCTCAAATATTCACTGAGGCTCATTTGTGAGTCTCAGTGCCCGATAAAAATAGCCGCCCTGCAATCATCGCAGAGCGGCTATTTTTTTCCTACACAGGAAACGAGATTATACCACCTATTCTCAGGTATATTCTTTACCATTCAGGAACACTCGCTTTATAATTGGCGATGTGTAAGCATAGGGTATGTAATCCCACGAAGGGATAGGCTCAGTGATGAAGAAATTGGCAACTTTGCCGATATCTATTGAGCCATAATCCTTGCTCAATCCCATTGCGTATGCTGCATTGATGGTGGCTGCATTTATTGCCTCCTCAGGCAGCATCTTCATCTTGATGCATGCAAGCGACACCACAAATTTCATGTCACCCGATGGCGTAGAGCCGGGATTGTAGTCACTTGCAAGAGCCACTCCAAGTCCTGAGTCAATTATCTTTCGAGCAGGAGCAAACGGCATATTCAGGAAGAAAGAAGTTCCGGGCAAGGCAGTCGGCATTGTGTCGCTTCCTCTAAGCAACTCAATCTCTTCATCGGTCATACTCTCCAAGTGGTCAACCGAAAGGGCATTATGCGCAACTCCTACTTCTACCCCACCCGACGATGCCAGCTCGTCGGCATGGATCTTCGGACGCATACCCCACTTGGCGCCCGCTTCGAGGATGCGAGCTGTTTCCCCGGGCGTAAAGAATCCCTTGTCGCAAAACACGTCGATATAGTCGGCAAGTTTTTGGCGACCAACCTCAGGAATCATTTCATTGATAAGCAAATTTACATATTCTTCCTGAGAGTAGCCGCGTCCCACTGCATGAGCGCCCAGAAACGTCGATACGATGCGCACAGGCAGCGTTTCTTTCATTCGCTGTATCACATGCAGCATCTTCAGCTCATCTTTGGTATTGAGCCCGTAACCGCTCTTTATCTCAATGCAACCGGTGCCTTTGAGCATCATTTCACGGGCACGCTTCACCGCTTGCTCATATAGTTCATCTTCGCTCATTTCGTGAAGCAAATCGGCTGAATTGAGTATTCCTCCGCCGCGCTTGGCAATCTCGGCATAGCTCAATCCTCTGATTTTATCCACAAATTCGCCCTCGCGACTGCCTGCATACACTATGTGGGTATGTGGGTCGCACCACGATGGAAATAGCCATCCCCATTGGGCATCTATTGTCACATCGCCACGCGGCACTGCACCTATATCCATACCAAATTCCCAGATTTTACCGTCCTTAATTGCCAGAAATGCATAATCGATATGTCCGATTTTCGACATTCTTTCACCTTGCAGTCGGTATTCTCCCGGGCGGGTGATGCCGGTGAGCATCTTTATGTTTTTAATTAATGTTATCATAAGCTATTTTCTTATGAAGTCGATTGATTTTTGTATGTAGGGATACATCACTTCGTCGTTGATGATAAATGGCACCACCTTGCGATAATTGCTGAAAATTTCCTGTATGCAGGGCGATGAACGAAGCGGACGGCGGAACTCAAGCGCCTGGGCTGCATTCATAAGCTCAATTGCAAGCACACGCTCGGTGTTGAGCACCACCTTATAGAGCTTGATGGCTGCATTTGCTCCCATGCTCACATGGTCTTCTTGTCCTTGGCACGAAGGAATACTATCGACCGATGCCGGAGAGCAAAGGCTCTTGTTCAGGCTCACAATCGAAGCTGCCGTATATTGTGTAATCATAAATCCGCTGTTCACTCCCGGATTAGCCACAAGGAAGCTGGGAAGTCCGCGTGTTCCCGATACGAGTTTATAGATGCGTCGCTCTGAGATGTTGGCAAGCTCGCTCAAGGCTATGGCAAGGAAGTCCATTGGCAAAGCTATTGGCTCGCCGTGGAAGTTGCCTGCCGAGATTATTATGTCATCATCGGGGCACACAGTGGGATTGTCGGTGGCTGAGTTGATTTCAGTGTCGATTACGCTCTCCACATAGTCCATTGTGTCTTTAGCTGCTCCGTGCACCTGTGGTACGCAACGGAATGAATAGGGGTCTTGCACATAGGCTTTCGGTTTCTCCAATATCTCGCTGCCTTCAAGCAGCTCACGCATGCGCTGCGCTGTCACAATCTGCCCCTTGTGCGGTCGCACCTGATGTACGGCATCGGTAAAAGGCTCCACAAGTCCGTTGTAGGCATCGAGCGACATTGCAGCAATTTTGTCGGCCCAATCGTTGAGTCGATGGCTCTGAAGCAATGCCCACACTGCAAATGCGCTCATGTTTTGTGTTCCGTTAAGCAGCGCAAGTCCTTCCTTCGATGCTAGTTGTATTGGCTTCCAGTCCATCGCTTGAAGCATTTGCTTGCCGCTCATCACCTCTCCCTTATATTCCACTTCGCCAAGTCCTATCAGTGGCAGCGACAAGTGAGCCAATGGCACAAGGTCGCCCGAAGCTCCAAGCGATCCTTGCATATACACTATCGGAAATATATCATTGTTGAAAAAGTCGATAAGGCGTTGCACTGTGTCGAGCTTACAGCCCGAATAGCCATAACTCAGCGACTGTATTTTTAGCAGAAGCATTATTTTCACTATCTCATTGGGCACGCGGTCACCTGTGCCGCAAGCATGCGACATCATCAGGTTGATTTGCAGTTGAGCCAGGTAATCGTGACCTATCGACACATTGCAAAGCGAACCGAATCCGGTGGTTACGCCATATATTGGCTTTGCATTGTCTTCAATCTTCTTGTCGAGATATTCGCGACAATGCTCTATGCGTGAGCGTGCATCTTCGCTTAGTTGCAATTTGTAGCCCTCATTGATTATTTCTCCAATACGCTGTATAGTGAGGTGATCGGCTGATATATTATGAATTTTCATTTGTTTTTTGGTTTGTTATGGTATTGTTAATTAGAATGTTGAATTTATTATGGAATCATCTACGATATTTGGCAGGGTGACAGTGAGTCCCGGGGTGCGTGCTATTTCGCGCTCTATGGCTCGCATTGAGCCTTCGTTGCGTGCCCAGCTACGGCGTGCAATGCCATTGTTCACGTCCCAGAATAGCATTTCGGTGATATGGCGCCTGCTGTCTTCGCTTCCGTCGATTACCATGCCGAAACCTCCATTGATTACTTCGCCCCAACCTACACCTCCACCGTTGTGAATTGATACCCATGTGGCACCGCGGAATGAATCGCCTATCACATTCTGCACTGCCATATCGGCGCAGAATTGCGACCCGTCATAGATATTACTCGTTTCGCGGAATGGTGAGTCGGTTCCCGACACATCGTGGTGGTCGCGTCCCAAAACAACCGGACGGCTAATTTCTCCTCGCTTTATGGCTTCGTTAAAGGCAAGCGCTATCTTGGTGCGTCCCTCAGCATCGGCATAGAGTATTCGAGCCTGTGAACCTACCACAAGATGGTTCTTTCCGGCTTCTTTAATCCAGTGTATGTTGTCTTCCATTTGTCCCTTGATTTCATCGGGTGCACTTTGCTTGATTTCTTCGAGCACCTGTGCGGCAAGGCGGTCGGTCGTTGCCAAGTCGTCGGGATTTCCCGATGTGCACACCCAGCGGAAGGGTCCGAATCCATAGTCGAAGAACATAGGTCCCATAATGTCTTGCACGTATGATGGATATCGGAATCGTCCGTCGGCAGCCGTTATGTCAGCTCCTGCACGTTGCGATTGCAGCAAAAAGGCATTGCCGTAGTCAAAGAAGTACATTCCGCGTGCGGTCAACTTGTTGATTGCCGCTACTTGTCGGTGCAACGACTCTTGCACGCACTCACGGAATTTTGCAGGGTTCTCTGCCATCATTTGTTTCGACTCTTCCAGTGTCATTCCTACAGGATAATAACCTCCGGCCCAGGGATTGTGGAGCGACGTCTGGTCGCTACCAAGATCCACATTTATTTCTTCCTCAGCCAAGCGCTCCCACAGGTCAACCACATTACCTACGTATGCCATCGATACAGTGCGTTTCTCAGCAACAGCGGCTCTAATGGCTGGGATAAGTTCATCAAGATTATCGTGAAGCTCATCCACCCATCCTTGATCGTAGCGCTTCTGTGCAGCCTTGGGATTTATCTCGGCTACCACGCTCACCACTCCGGCTATATTGCCTGCCTTGGGTTGTGCTCCCGACATTCCGCCGAGTCCCGACGACACAAACAACATTCCGTGTATGTCGCCATTGCGCTTTTTCCTGGCTGCATTGAGCACTGTGATAGTGGTGCCATGCACAATTCCTTGCGGTCCGATATACATATACGACCCTGCCGTCATCTGCCCATATTGGCTCACTCCAAGTGCATTCATTCTCTCCCAATCATCGGGTTTTGAATAATTGGGGATCACCATTCCGTTTGTCACTACCACTCGTGGAGCATTCTTGTGTGAAGGGAACAGTCCAAGCGGATGTCCGGAGTACATCACAAGTGTCTGCTCATCGGTCATCTCGCTGAGATATTTCATCACAAGGCGATACTGCGCCCAGTTCTGGAATATTGCTCCGTTACCGCCATATATTATCAGCTCGTGTGGATGTTGTGCCACAGCCGGATCAAGATTGTTCTGAATCATCAGCATAATTGCCGCAGCCTGCTCCGACCGATGTGGATATTCATCAATAGGGCGTGCATAGATGTCGTAACTCGGACGATACCTGTACATATATATGCGGCCATAGTCGTGAAGTTCCTTAGCAAACTCCGGTGCAAGCTCAGCATGCAACTTCTGGGGAAAATACCGCAGGGCATTGCGGAGCGCAAGCTTTTTCTCTTCGTCGGTTAATATGTCCTTGCGTTTTGGCGCATGGTTTATCTCCTTATCGTAGGCTTTTGCTTCGGGCAGCACGTCGGGGATTCCGGCTCGTATTTCTGCTGCAAATTGGTCCTTGGTCATATAGTTATTTCGGTTATTTGGTTATTGTCTTTTCTACTATTGCAATAATTGCAGCCTCTTCGGCTTTTGCCAGCTCCACAAGGGCATCGGCTTCTTCGATAAGAGCTTTTGCCGTAGCTTTATCGTTGAGCGATGCTGCATTTATCTTCACATTAAGTGCTGCACCTATCACCGCTGCACGCGCTGCAAGCGCCCCTACTCCGGCATCGCTCACGCTGTTGGGATTGCCGGTTTCAGCCATAGCACGGCACAGCGGAAGCACCTTCATCGATGCTTTGATTGTCTGTAACGGAACGCGTGCGGCAAAGAGTGTGGCACTCTCAATGGCTTCGGCGCGACGAGCCTTGTCGTCGTCGGTTGCTTTTGGCATTCCGAATGCAGCCATTATCTTATTGAATGCTTCAGTATCTTCATTCACAAGATGTAGCAATTCCTGCTCAATTGCCATACCCTGCTCTGCCCAATTGCTGAATTCTTCCCAACGATGGTCCCATCCCGGTTTGTGTGCCGAGAGATTTGCTACCATAGTGCCAAGCGCTGCGCCCATAGCTCCCATATAAGCAGCTACTGAGCCGCCGCCCGGTGCGGGTGACTCGCGTGCAGTTTCATCGGCAAATCCCTTTACAGTGAGGTCAGTGAGCTTTTTGCGTGTATCTCCTGCGTCGAGCAGATATTCCACCACCTTGTCCTGTGGCTCAAATGGTTTCAAGTCGTCGAGCCCCATCGATTTCACGGCAATCTTCAGAATGTCTTCCTTGGGAATACCCGTAGAGCGATTTTGCTTGCACAAGAAGTATTTGCCTGCCTCGATGAGCGTACGCTCTGGCACCAAACCCACTATCTCAGTTCCCGTTACTCGCAATCCTCGATTCTGGGCGCATCGGCACACCTCGTCGAATGCCACATGCAGCGGCGTAACATTAATATCAGTGATATTCATCGACACTTGTGCAATGCCATATTCTTCAATAAACCACCCTATCGCCTTCGTAGCCTTGAGTGTGCCGGGTATCATTATTGTCTTGCCATTCTCGTCTTTCAGTGGCTTGCCGGTAATGGCGTTGCCTTCGCGTTTGGGGCGTCCTTTCTCCCTCACGTCGAATGCTATTGCATTTGCCCGTCGTGTAGAGGTGCTGTTAAGGTTGAAATTCACCGCAATCAAGAAGTCGCGTGCGCCTACGGTGGTGCAGCCCGTACGTGCTACGCCTTCATCAAATGGTCGTGCTCCAAAGTCAGGAGCCTTTTCAGGGCAACTAAGTTTCTCGGGTAATGCCTCATATTCGCCTGCACGGCACACAGCCAAATTCTTTCGCTCGGGCTTGAAAGCAGCCGCTTCATAGCAATAGCAAGGAATGGCAAGCTCATCGGCAATTCGCTTTGCAAGCTGTCGGGCAAGTTCGGCACATTCTTCAAGTGTTATTCCACTCACCGGCACCAATGGCAACACATCAGTTGCCCCCATGCGTGGGTGAGCTCCGTGGTGCTTACTCATGTCGATGAGTTCGCTTGCCACCTTCACAGCCTTGAATGCAGCTTCCACCACAGCTTCAGGCTCTCCCACAAAAGTGACCACAGTGCGGTTGGTGGCTTCACCGGGATCCACGTCGAGAAGCTTCACGCCCTCAGTTTGTTCTATCACATCAGTTATCTGGCGAATAATGCCCTTATCTCGTCCCTCACTGAAGTTGGGAACACATTCAACTATCTTTCTTGTTTTGGTCATAATCTATGATATATTATTGTTTTTTTTACAAATTGAATTCCTCACTTAATCTGTTGTTACAGATAATCGTTTGGCTATTTGCCCCACGAGGAGCGGTCTAAGTTGCGGTAGCTCACTGCCTCTCTCACGTGGATAGCCTGGATTTGCTCCGAGCCGGCAAGGTCGGCAATAGTACGAGCCACCTTCAGAATGCGGTCGTAGGCACGGGCACTCATGTTGAGTCGTGTCATTGCGTCACGAAGTATCATCATTGAGTGGCTGTCGAGATGGCAATACTTGCGAATCAGTTTCGATGTCATCTGCGCATTGCAGTGCACACCCGGTTCATCGTAGAAGCGTGCAGCTTGTATCTCCCTCGCCCTCACCACACGCTCTCTTATCGAAGCGCTGCTTTCGGCAGGTGCATCGCTCGAAATCTCATCAAAATCCACTGGCGCAACTTCCACTTGAATATCAATTCTATCAAGTAAAGGACCTGAAATTTTGCCCAAATATCGCTGCACGGCTCCCGGCTGGCAGATACAAGGCTTTGTGGGATGTCCATAGTATCCGCATGGACAAGGATTCATGCTCGCCACAAGCATAAACGATGTGGGATATTCCACAGTGTATTTTGCTCGCGAAATCGTAATGCGTCTATCCTCAAGTGGTTGACGCATCACTTCCAAGACTTGTCGGCTAAATTCAGGGAGCTCGTCGAGAAATAAAATTCCGTTATGAGCCAGACTTATCTCTCCCGGCATCGGGTTGTTACCTCCTCCAACGAGAGCCACCGGCGACACTGTGTGGTGTGGCGAGCGGAATGGGCGTTGCGTCATCAGCGTGCTTCCGCGCTGCAACTTTCCTGCCACGCTATGTATTTTTGTGGTCTCAAGTGCTTCCTGGAGCGTGAGCGGCGGCAGAATTGAGGGCAGTCGCTTTGCCATCATTGATTTTCCTGAGCCAGGGCTTCCTACAAGCAGAATGTTATGCCCGCCGGCACATGCCACTTCAAAGGCTCGTTTCACATTCTCCTGCCCTTTCACGTCGCTGAAGTCGAAATCATAGTGCCCCACGGCGCGTGCAAATTCTTCGCGTGTATTCACCACCGTTGGCTTGAAACTGCGGGTGAGATTCAAGAAGTCAATCACGTCGCGCAGGCTTTCCATTCCATACACATCAAGCTTGTTCACCACGGCTGCTTCCATCTCATTGGCTTTTGGCACAATAAATCCCGCAAAGCCCATCTCACGAGCTTTGATTGCCATAGGAAGAACGCCTTTTATGGGCAACAGTGTCCCATCGAGCGACAACTCGCCCATCATCATATATTTCGATAGATTTTCGGCAGCAAGTTTCTCATCGGCTGCAAGTATTGCTATGGCAAGCGGCAGGTCATAGGCAGCGCCTTCTTTCTTTATATCGGCAGGCGACATATTTATCACCACACTACGTCGCGGGAAGTCATATCCACACTCAGCAAGTGCCGATTTCACACGTTCATAGCTCTCCTTCACAGCTGTGTCGGGCAAGCCTACGATGCAGAATCCCACACCTGCCGACACCGAGGCTTCTATTGTCACGGCTATTGCATCTATTCCTTGCAAGGCAGCTCCAAATCCTTTTGCCAGCATCTTTGATATGTCTTATTTAGTTCTCTTATCAATCAGGCAACATTCTGTTGCCCTATCACATCACAAATTTATCATTTTTCCCTCACTACTTCAAGAATTATCACATATTTTTCATTGCAAAAATTAAATTTGTTGAATTTGATTGCAATTTCTCGTTTTTTTACTATCTTTGTATTTTAATACACATAAATCTTTTAACTATGATTAAGAAGCATTTCCCCGAATCGGAACTTATTATTAATTCCGACGGTTCTATTTTTCACATTCACCTCTTGCCGGAACAACTCACCGACAACATTATCGTCGTGGGCGACCCTAACCGCGTAAATATGGTTGCTGCACACTTCGACACCCGCGATTTTGAAGTTTCAAGCCGCGAATTCCACACAATTGGTGGCACATATCATGGCAAACCTATCATGTGCCTCTCTCATGGTATCGGAAGCGACAATATCGATATTGTTATCAATGAGCTTGATGCTCTTGCCAATATCGACCTCAATACCCGTACTACCAAGGACAATTTCCGACAGCTTAATATCGTAAGAATCGGAACATCGGGCGCTCTTCAGCCCGATTTGGCTGTCGGGACTCCGGTAATTGCCACCAAAGCACTTGGATTCGACGGTGTGCTCAATTATTATGCCGGTCGAAACGAAACATGCGATCTTGATTTCGAGCGTGCTTTCTGCGACTATGTCAAGTGGAACCCTCTTTGGGCTAAACCCTACGTTGCCGATGCCAACCCTGAACTGGTCGAAAAACTCGGCAAAGGCATGGAGCATGGCGTAACGATTTCGGCTGTCGGATTCTATGGCCCGCAAGGCCGCGAACTGCGTCTGCCTCTTGCCGAGCCTGAGCTCAACAGCCGCATAAGCTCGTTCAGATACAACGGTCGTCGCATCACCAATTATGAAATGGAAAGTGCTGCTCTCCAGGGTATGGCACGCCTTATGGGACACCGCGCAATGACTGTGTGCTGCATCATCGCAAACCGTATGTCGAAAGCCGCCACGCCCAATTATAAGACTGCCGTTGAAGACCTCGTTGAGACAATTCTCAGCCGCTTCTGAGCAAGCAGTTCAATCGCATTTTGACAAAATCAAAATCCCGCCAATCAGCCTTATGCCGGCTCTTTGGCGGGATTTTTTACCCAATAAAAAATCAGGCTGCATTGCCTCATTTTGAGCAGCGCAGCCTGATTATTATAATTTGAATATTTTAATCCTATTACTTCTTTGCCTCACCTACCATCATGATAGTAGCTGCATTTTGGAATTTCACGTTCTTCTTTACAAAAGCGTTGAAATCGGCAAGAGTTACATTGTTGAGAATATTTGCCATTTCGGTGTGGCTATCCAGTCCGAGTGACTTGTTGGTGAGCACGCTCATCCAGTAGTTGTTCTCACGCAGACGGTCTTGATATTGCTTGAGGGCAGCCTCTTTCACCTTCTGGAAGTCGGCAGCATCTGCGCCATTTTCCACTACATTCTTCAGCTCCTTAATTGCACGGTCGATGAGCTGCTGGCTCTTCTCCACGTTAGTGTCAAATTGGAAGATGAATGTGTAGCTCTTGTCAAGATACGAGCAACCGGCTGATGTGCCTACGCTGTATGTTCCACCCTCTTCCTCACGGATAGTGCGAGTATAGACAATATCCATAACCTCTGAGAGGAAGTTAAACATTGCGCGTGTCTTCATTGAGAAATCAATGTCGCCCGAGAGATTATAGCGAACCGATACTTTCGGGTTCTCCATCGGCAATGTGAACTTGTTCAAGATTTCGCCCTTTGCCTTAGGCACTTTGTAGCCATATTTGTCACGCACGCCATTGTCGGGAAGTGATGCAATATACTTCTCAATCATGGGGCGGATTGTTGCAAGGTCAAACTTGCCCACGAAGCAGAATGTGTAGTCGCCGGCATTTGCCACGCGCTCGCGATAGAGTTTCAAGCAGTTGTCGTAGTTGATAGCCTCCACATCTTCTACACGAGGATTCATCTTCATCGGGTTGTGCATATACACTGTCGAGTTGATTGAGTCGCTGAATACGAAGCGCGGATTGTTCATCATCATCTTCAAGCTCGAAATGAGTGAGCTGCGCTGTGCTTCAAATGTCTTCTCGTCCTTGCGTACGTCGGTGAAGAGAAGGTAGTTCATCTGGAGCATTGTCTCAAAGTCCTTTACCGACGATGATCCTGAGATATTCTCAAAAGCATCATTCATGCTGAAGTTGATGCTTGCCTTCTTGCCTGCAAGATATTTCTCAAGTGCTGTGGTGGTGTAGCTGCCAAGTGCGCTGCACGACACTACATCTTCGAAGAACATGATATCGGGGTTGCATTTGCCGTTGTAGATGCTGTAACCGCCATAGCTCATTGCGCTCATCTGTATCTCGTCGTTCTTGAAGTCGGTCGGTTTCAACAGAACTGTTGCACCATTCGAAAGCTGCATTGTGGTAATGCCTGTGGCTGCATCGGTGCTCTCCTTCACAATCTTGCCGGCTTTAGGCTCGTTGGCAAGAAGGGGCTCATTCGATACGTTATCCTCGTATGCCTCTACCTGCGATGAGAAAATAGTTTTGAAATTGCTCTCAATTTCCTCCTTAGTAGGATAAACTACTCCCTCTTTCTTCGGACCGTAAATGATAAGACTCACGTTGTCATCAGAGATTGCCTCTTTGGCAAATGAATTTACAGTGGCAAGGTCGAGCTGCGGAAGTATTGCCTGTACGAGCTGATACTCCATCTCAATACCGGGAATGTAGCCGCCATCGGTGAAGTGGTCGATATATTCCTCTGCATATTTAATGTTCTTGCGCTTGTCGCGCTCGTTAAACATTGTCTCATATTGCTGCTTGATTTCAGCTTTTGCACGGTCGAGCTCACTCTGTGTGAAGCCATGCAGATTCACGCGCTGTGCTTCGGTGAGAAGTGTCTTGTATGTATCAAGTGTCTTTCCTTCCTTAGCAACCCCTATGAATGTGAATGCATCCTTGGTCTGTGCAATGAAGAAGTTGCCATCGTAGTTGTATCCGTATGCCATTGGCGACTCCGGATCCTGAACTTTCTCGCTCAAGCGGCTGTTGAACATTGTGTTTGAAAGGTCGGATACAAGCTTGGTGAGCACGTAAGCTAGTGTATTCTTCTGCTCACGTGGGAATACCTCGTGCTGGAAGAAGAGGTAGATAAGCGAGTTCGACGACTCAGGGTCGGTGTAGAGTGCATAGTCGATTCCCTTATGGTCGGGCACAGGGAAGTATTCACGCTTTGCCGGATTCTTAGGCATCTTGATGGGTGAGAAAAGATCTTTTACCTTCTGCTCCATCTTCTCGGCATCGAAGTCACCGATTACGATGATTCCCTGCTGATCGGGGCGATACCAGCGATGATAGTAGTCGCGAAGCTCCTGGGGCTTGAAGTTCATCACCACATCCATGGTTCCGATAGGAAGACGGTTGGCATACTTGCTGCCCTTGAAGATGATTGGGAGTACCGACTCATAAAGGCGCTGTGTAGCGTCACCGCGTGTACGCCACTCCTCATGAATCACACCACGCTCTGCATCAATCTCCTTCTCGTCGAGAGTGATTGCGCACGACCAGTCGTGAAGCACGAGCAAAGCCGAGTCGAGAACTGCCTCACGCTCTGTGGGAACGTTTGAAAGGCGATAAACTGTCCGGTCGAAACCGGTGTAGGCATTGATGTCGCCTCCAAATGTCAATCCGATGCTCTGGAAATACTCAAGCATTGCCTTGCCGGGATAGTGCTGCAAGCCATTGAATGCCATGTGCTCAAGGAAGTGGGCAAGTCCTTGCTGGTTGTCTTCCTCAAGAATAGAACCTACCTTCTGTGCAATGTGAAACTCTGCACGGTTCTTCGGCTCTTCATTGTGACGAATGTAATAAGTAAGACCATTAGGAAGCACGCCATAGCGTACATTCTGGTCGATTGGCAGTGGCTGCATCATCATAGCCTCCGGGTCTTGTGCAAGTGCGGGAAGGGCCATAATGAAAGCCATCAGCAACGAAAAAATAAAACTGAATTTTCTCATTTTTCTGTTTATAATTAATTAATTTGAGTTATTACGTTTTTTTTGCAATAATTTTTCTGTCATCCCTCTTGTGATGAGCGTTTCATATATCTTAGACGCATAAACTGCTGTTTTGCTACATCGTTATTGCGATTTTAACACAAAATTAACACTAACAATGCGAGCCGTTTTCAGTATTTGCCTAAGTATAGGCATTTTACCAAATTATTTGCGTCGATTTATGCACTGCAAAATTAAGAAATTTCTGCGATATTATTTCACTAAACAGTAATAAAAAAGAGGCAAATCCTTGCGAATCTGCCTCTTTTCTGTATTTATTGTCGGTAAGTAATTATTACTCCGAAACAACCTCAAAGGGAATCTCAACCGATACTTCCTTGTGGAACTTGATGGTTGCCTTGTAGCTGCCTACTTCCTTCACTGCTTCCTTCAAGTAGATGAGCTTGCGATCTACAGTGTGGCCAAGCTTCTCAAGTGCCTCTGCAATCTGAATGTTGTTAACCGAACCAAAGATTGTGCCTGTTGAGCTGGTCTTTGCACCGATTGTGAGTGCTACTCCCTCAAGAGCTGCAGCTGCTGCTTCTGCATCAGCCTTAATCTTGGCAAGCTTGTGGGCGCGTTGCTTTTGATTCTCTGCCAACATCTTCAAAGCTGAAGGAGTGGCGATTACTGCTTTCTGCTGTGGAATAAGATAGTTACGGCCATAACCGCTCTTTACTTCTACAACGTCGTCCTTGTAACCAAGGTTTGCGATATCTTCTTTTAATATTAATTTCATAATCTTTTTCCTCCTTTTGCTTTTAATTATTTCATCAAGTCGGTTACGTAGGGAAGCAATGCCAAGTGACGTGCACGCTTCACGGCTTGAGCCACTCTTCTCTGGAACTTAAGCGATGTTCCGGTGATGCGGCGGGGAAGAATCTTACCCTGCTCGTTCAAGAACTTCTTGAGGAATTCAGGATCCTTATAGTCGATATACTTGATTCCGCTTCTCTTGAAACGGCAATATTTCTTCTTCTTCACATCCACTGAAAGCGGAGTAAGATATCTGATTTCTGATTGAGTCTGTGCCATAATTAATCCTCCTTCTTTTCCTCTTCGTTAGTTGTGTTTACCTTTGCGCCTTTAAGGCTTCTTCTCTTTGCTGCATACTCTGCTGCATACTTGTCGAGACGGAATGTCAAGAAGCGAAGCACTTTCTCATCGCGACGGAATGCGATCTCAAGTTTCTTTACTACCTTGGGCTCTGCATCAAACTCAATGAGGGTGTAAAAACCTGTTGATTTGTGCTGGATGGGGTAAGCAAGTTTGCGAAGTCCCCAATTCTCCTCGTTCACGATAGATGAGCCGTTATCTGTAAGTACGGCTTTGAACTTATCTACCGTTTCCTTCATCTGTACATCAGAC
>JBJFEF010000264.1:12649-20552 GCA_051890435.1 Muribaculaceae bacterium | reverse complement strand
TGTTGCCGGCAGGAACGGTGATGCACTCAAGGGTTCCGCTAAATGCTCCCGACATACGAGTGAACTCGCTGCGGTCGGAGCAAGCGCCGAAATCTACGTCGGCAAAGCTGCTGACTACCACATTTTCTACACTTTCGGGAAGTACCACTTCGCGCAGATTGCTATTTTTCGCGTAATCACCAAATCTTTCGCCTATTTACGCGGTTGAAGTCGGTGTATTTGTTGCCCGAGTAGAATTGGTTGCCAAATTCGTCCTCTTCTTCCTCATCTTCTTCGCCGTATGTGCCCTGTTTTTTCTTCTTTTTCTTTTCGTCCTCGGTCTCCCAAGTCTTCTTCTTTTCGGGCTTGTTCTTCTTGATAGCATCAGGCTTCTGCTTATCAACAGGCGTTTCAAAGAGATTCCACGACTGCTCCACATCCCAGTTTTTCTTCAGTTTGAGCACCTTCGGGAAATAGAATGTTTCCTCGGGAAGGATGTTTTGCCCGAAGTTTCCGGTGTCCCATTTGCCATTGCCGTTGGCATCGTTGATGAGGCGCAGATAATAGTTTCCGGGAGCCACATTCATAATCTCAGCCGAGCCATTCTTCACCTGTGCGGTTTTCACCACCTTCTCGCTACCATCAAGAAGCTCCACAAATGCAGTGTCGGCGGCATTGGTGATATTGAGATAGAGATTGGCATATTCTTCGAGAGACTTCACCGTAAACTTCTGTTCCATCGTCTCGTTCCACAGTCCGTAGCAGCCCTTCACAGTGAGCGAATCCACCACCATTTTATATTGGGCACCCGGTGTCCAATTATAGTCGAAGCCATAGCTGAGCGGGTTATAGTCGAAGTCGAGTCTTACGGTATCGCAAGGCAACTCATTCCACACCGAGTCCTTTTCTTCAAATATATATAGATGGAAACCGCGCTGCAGCACCGAGTCGAGCGGCTCCGTGCACTTGAATTGCGCCCTTTGGTCAACATCAATAGCTCCCGATAGTCCTATCGAGAATCCCAGTTTCGGCACTTCCTTCTTATATTTTGTGCTGTCGATGGCTACAGTATCGGTTTGCGTCTTCACCAATCCTGCCGAATCCACGCTGACCGAATCGAGCGGAGGCAATCCGTGCTTGCGGCGCTCACGCTCCTCTTTCTCCTTGCGCTTTGCCTCCTTCTTGCGTTGCTTCTCGATCTGCTTCTTTTCGCGCTCCATCTGCTTCTGCATTTCTTTCTCCTCACGTTCCTTCTGCTTGGCTTCTTGCTCCAGCTTCTTTTTATAAGTGTTTTTGAGGATAAACGACACCGTGTCGGTAGTCATCGTGAGGTTTTCGGTAGTGTCGGTTTTCAGATATTTTAGTTCGGTGATAATCGAGTCGCACTTGATGAGTGACGAGTCGGTAATCCAATACACCAGCGAGTCATATCGCTCGCTGCGCTCCATGCGATACCACTCGCGTGCATGCTCCTCGGGCTTGATAATGCGCAACTCGGGCAGCGTGTCGGCAGGTGCCGCAAATGTGAGCAGCAGCTTCTTCGCCTCGGGTCGGTCGTTCTTCTTGAGATATTGGGCACGATAGCCTTCATTAAACATACTCAGGAGCAAGTCGTTGGGCGTAAACACGGTGTGCACACCCGGCACTATGGTATCCACTATATTTTTCTGCGTGAAAATAGTATCCATAGTGGTGGCAGAGTGCGACGAGGGCACTATCACCTCCTTCAAGAATGCCATGTCTTCATTGCGGGTGAAAAGATAGTTGCGGTCAACATCGTTAAGAGCATACACTCGATAGCTACCGGCATGCAGGTTGCGGATGGTGAATTGTCCGAGGCTGTTGGTGCGCGCTATGCGTTCAAGCTTCACGGTCTTGAATGCCGAGTCGTCGAGACATGTGTACACTCCCACCACTACGCCTTGCTGCGGCTCAAGAGTATGTGCATGCAGCACAATTCCGGCAATGGCGAGCGTGTCGATGGTGTCACCGGTTGAGAATGCGAAAGAGAAGTCCTCAAGAGGGTTGTTCTCGTTATTGTCTTGAATCGAATTGGAGAAATCGACCACATAGGTGGTATTTGGCAGCATGGTGTCGCGAAACTCCACCGTCACCTTGCGACCTCCGGCACGAATCACCGGGTTTTCTTTCTGCACAGGCGAAATCACTACCTTTGTCTGCTGGTCTTTAAGAGTCACTATCTCGTCAAATGTCAGCTCAATCTTGTTCTTTTTCACATTCAGGGCGTTTGGCTTGGGGTCACTTCCTATAAATATAGGTGGGTCCATGTCGCGAGGTCCACCCTCGGGGCGTCCAATGTTGGCACACGAATAAAGGAGCAATGCTGCAAGCACCGCCGTCACCAAATATGCTGTCTTCTCTAACTTCACTTTTTATCAAAATTGAAAACCGGTGTAAAGTTACAAAAAAGCACGGTAACAAAGCCCAAAGAGCACGAAAAAAGTGGAATTTTAGGCCGAATAATCACCGAAAACGTCGAAATATCACAAAAACCCTCGTTAAAAATTTCAAACTTGGATAATTTGATGTATATTTGCAAGCTGTAAATCAACACTTGGAAAATTTATAACAAAAATAATTAACAAATCAACACATGCAAAGTAAAGGATTTATTAGAGTTCTTGCCGTTTTGTTGGTGCTTGTGTGTGCGTTTTATCTGTCGTTCTCGTTTGTGACTTCGCACTTCGAGGGACTCGCTGCCGAGTTCGCCCAGTCGAAGGCCAAAACAGAGGATGCGAGCGACGCCACTTACAAGACCTACTACAACGCTTACATTGACTCAATTGCAAAGGAGAAAGTGTACTTAGGATACTACACTTTCCAGCAAGCTCGTGAGATGGAGGTCGGACTTGGTCTTGACCTTAAAGGTGGTATGAACGTAACGCTTCAAATTTCAGTTCCCGACATTCTAAAGGCTCTCGCCAACCAGAATCCGGATGCTAAATTCAACCGCGCTATCGCTATCACCGATTCGCTTCACCGTGATGAAAAGGACTTCGTGGCTGCTTTCTGCCGTGAATACGCAAAGATTGCCCCCGAAGGAAACCTCGCTCAGATCTTCCGCAACGTGGAGAAAGTGCAGAGTGGTTCTACCAACTCGCAGGTTGAGGCTATTTTGAAAGATGAAGTTTCGGCTATGGTCAGCAACTCACGCAACGTGCTTGCTACCCGTATCGACCGCTTCGGTGTGGTTTCTCCTAACATTCAGGAGCTTGAAAGCACCGGACGCATCCTTCTCGAGCTTCCGGGCGTGAAAGAGCCTGAGCGCGTGCGCAAGCTGCTCCAAGGTACTGCCAACCTCGAATTCTACGAAACATACACTCTCACCGACCTTCAGCAGTCGCTCATGGCTTTGAGCAACGCTACTTCGGGTAAGGTGGAAGTTGCTGCCGACACCACTGCTACTGCTGCAGCTCCTGCCGACAGCACCGTTGCTGCCGACTCTACTGCCGCTGCAAAAGAGGCTCCTGCCAAGGTGGCTGCACGTCCGCTCGCCGAGCTCCTCTGGAGCGCCGGTCAGATGGGTGGCCCGGTTATCGGTACGGTTGCCGTTACCGATACTGCTGCAGTTAACGCTATCCTCAACTCTAAGGAGGCTGCAAAAGTGCTTCCTTCCAACCTCAAAGCTCGCTGGTCGGTTAAGGCTATCGACGACAAGAACCGATGGTTTAACCTCGTGGCTCTCAAAGCCAACCAGGGTCGCCCGGTGCTCGATGGTAGCGTAATCACCGATGCAAGCAGCGACTTCGACAACATGCAGGGTAACGTAGTGTCGATGACAATGAACGACGAGGGCGCTCGCCAGTGGGCTCGCATCACTCAGCAGAACCTCAACAAGTCGATCGCTATCGTACTCGACGACCATGTATATTCTTATCCTAATGTGAACAGCGTGATTGAAGGCGGTCGCTCGCAAATCACAGGTAACTTCACAGTTGAAGAGGCAAAAGACCTTGCCAACGTGCTCAAGAGCGGTAAGATGGTTGCTCGCGTCAATATCGTGAGCGAGAGCGTTATCGGTCCGTCACTCGGTAAGGAGGCTATCGAAGCAGGTATGTGGTCATTCGTAGTGGCTCTCGTGCTCTTGATGGCATTCATGATGCTCACCTACGGCGTAGGACCGGGCCTCATCGCCAACCTCGGACTTATCCTCAACCTCTTCTTCACAATGGGTATTCTTGCCTCTATCCAGGCAGTGCTCACACTTCCGGGTATCGCCGGTATCGTGCTCGCCATGGGTATGGCTGTGGATGCCAACGTGCTCATCTTCGAGCGCTCTAAGGAAGAGCTCCGCGCAGGCAAGAATCTGAAGGCTGCCGTAGCCGACGGTTACAAAAACGCTTTCTCGGCAATCTTCGACTCTAACTTGACTTCAATCATCACAGGTATCATCCTGCTTCTCAATGGTTCGGGCCCAATCAAGGGATTCGCCACCACTCTTATCATCGGTATCGTATGCTCATTCTTCACAGCAGTGTTCGTTACTCGCCTTGTGATGGAAGCTATGCTCAACAAGAACATCTTCAAGAACATCACCTTCAACACTTCGCTCACACGTCACATGTTTGAGAAGTCGTCGATCAACTTCATCGGCAACCGCAAGAAGGGCTACATGGTAGTGCTTGCAGCTATCGCAGTGGTTGTGGTTCTCCTCGGTGTTCGTCGCCTCAGCCCGGGTATCGACTTCTCGGGTGGTCGCAACTACATCGTTCAATTCGACCACGCAGTGAAGACTGCCGACCTCCAAGCCGACCTTGCTCCGCTCTTCGGCGATGCTTCGCTCAGCGTAATCACCATCGACAACGACACCAAGGTGCGCATCTCTACCAACTACAAGATTGACTCTAACGACGAGACTATCGACGACGAAATCATGGGCAAGCTCTTTGAAGGCTTGAAGAAAGACCTCGGCTCGATGGACTACAAGGACTTCAGCGTAGCAAATGAGAGCGTTGGTGTGGTATCGACTGAGAAGGTTGGTCCGGCTATCGCTGAGGACATGACCCGCGAGGCTTGCTGGGCAGTGTTCTTCTCGCTCATCGCAATGGCACTCTACATCCTCGTCCGCTTCCGCGACGTGGCATTCTCAGTGGGTGCTCTTGCAGCCGTTGCCTTCACAGCATTCATCATCATCGGATTCTACTCACTCTACGGCCTCTTCCCATTCTCAATGGAGATTGACCAGACGTTTATCGCCGCCATCCTCACCGTTATCGGTTATCAGGTGAACGATACCGTGGTAGTATTCGACCGCGTGCGTGAAACTCGCACTCTCTACCCCAAGCAAGACCAGCTCACAACATTCAACAACTCGTTGAACAGCACATTGGCACGTACGATTATGACTTCGGTCAGCACATTGCTCGTACTCCTCTGTATCTTCGTTCTTGGTGGTGAGACTATCCGCAGCTTCACATTCGCAATGTTGCTCGGTGTAATCGTAGGTACTTGCTCTTCACTCTTCGTTGCAGCTCCTACTGCCTACATCATCACCCAGCGTCGCGCTAAGAAGGCCGACAAGAAAGCCTAACGGCAACCCCGATTACACATCTCACGCGAGAGTGTGTAACCAATAAATATTACAAGAAGGCATAGCTTATTTAAGTTGTGCCTTCTTAATTTTTTTGTGTAGGTTGGGAAATTAATATATTTTTTGTAACTTTGCGCTGTAGATGGCTATCAGCGCCCTATCGGGGCTGAGCTATGGTGCACTCGCTACTTGCGTGGCGTGTGCCGACTTATTGTTTAACTAATATAAATCGTTTTGGACCCGGACCCTCTTTCTTGCATTTTATCACTCATTTCCACTGCTACAGCAGCGGTACAGCCCTTAATATCAGTGAGTGCTCCGAGCTTTGGAGCTATTGTTGCAGTGACTATTGCCACTTTGCTCCTGTTTCTTTCGGCGTTTATCTCAGGCTCCGAGATTGCCTACTTCTCGATAACTAAAGACGATTGCGAATCGATCGACAACGAAGACACTCGTCACCGTGTGGAGCGACTGCTGTCGATGCCCGAGCGCCTGCTTGCCACCATTCTCATATCGAACAACCTGGTGAATGTGGCAATCGTGATACTGCTCAACTTCTTCATGACGCAATTTCTGGTGATTGAAAGCGCAGTGATTGATTTCATTGTGCAATCGGTAATTCTCACATTCCTCATCCTTCTATTCGGCGAAATCATTCCCAAGCTATATGCCAGCGACAACGGCGTAAAATTTGCCACATTCGCATCAGGTGGCTTGTCGGTGCTGTTCCATTTGCTCTCGCCACTGTCGCGCCTCATGGTGCGCAGCTCCACCTTCCTTAACAAGATGGTAACCAAGCACAGCGATGACATCTCGATGGAAGACCTCTCACAAGCCCTCGAAATTTCCGACGTGAAATCGGGCGACGAGCGCGAATTGCTGCAAGGAATCCTTGAATTTGGCGGGAAAACAGTTGCCGAAATTATGCGTCCGCGCGTTGATGTGGTGGATATCGACTACAACAGCGACTTCAATGAGGTAATCAACATTGTAATCACAAACGGCTACTCGCGTATGCCCGTCTTTGCCGATACCCCCGACAATATCCGCGGCATTCTCTACTCTAAAGACCTCCTCCCCTACATCGGCAAGACCGATGCCAACTTCAATTGGCAACGACTGCTGCGCGATGCCTATTTCGTGCCCGAAACCCGAATGATCGACGACTTGCTCGAAGATTTCCGCAAAAAGAAAATCCACATGGCTGTGGTGGTCGATGAATATGGCTGCACGCAAGGCATTGCCACTCTCGAAGATGTGCTTGAGGAAATTGTGGGCGACATCGACGATGAATATGACAACGAGGAAAAATCCTACACCAAACTCACCGACGACACCTTCATCTTCGACGGAAAAACGCTGCTTGGCGACTTCTGCAAGATTACGGGCGTTGACGAAGAAGAATTTGACGACCGCGACGAGGATGCCGACACCATTGCCGGACTCCTACTCAACATAAAAGGCGACTTCCTGAAAGAGAAGGAACAAATAGTGTGCGGACGCTGCCGATTCACCGTGCTCAGCGTACTCAAGCACCGCATTGCAACGGTGAGAGTGAAGATTATGCCTCGCGTGATCGACGAGAAATAGCCCGTAGAAATGCCTCGCCTCAAGAATCTATATTTCGCCAACAGCATCACCGTGTTGCGATGGAAGCTCACCGAATCGTGGCAGGAGCTTCTCGGGCGCTGCATGGCACAGCGAATCAATATTGATGTGGAAGTTCTTCCGAAATCCGACAAACGGCGCTGCGAAATGCTTGCCGAGCGTCTGCTGCTGTCATGGTGCTTCATGAGCCGGTCGGTAAAACTTGAACACAATGAACACGGGGCGCCACAAATTGCCGGCTACGACGATGTGTATGTGAGCATCAGCCACACCCGCGGATTAGTGTTGGTTGCTCTCAGCAAGCACGAGCCTATGGGTATCGACGTGGAATGTATCACCGAGCGCGTGGTGAAGCTGCGCGACAAATTTGTCAACGACAGCGAAACCACAGGCATCTCACACATTGATGCCACCGACCTCACACTGGTGTGGACCGCCAAGGAGGCAATGTATAAGCTTGCAGGTGTTCCGGGGGCGTCACTGCGCGACGATTTCAGCATTCGCACCATGGTGTTCACTAAAGCGAGCGACAGCCTATCGCTGTGGGCGCAAAGCACCGCCGGTGGTGAGAAAAAAGACATTCAGCTACTCTCCACAATCGACCGCAACGAGGCCATTGTGACCACATTGGCAGTGTATAACCACACAGCCACTGAGCGACTTGGCTGGGAATACGACTTCAATCACGAAGAAGTCGAATGACATCCTCAGAGCCAATCGGAGCAAGCAACCGAAGCCTCGCCCAAACTGCACACGGAGCAAGCA
>JBJFEF010000264.1:0-12549 GCA_051890435.1 Muribaculaceae bacterium | reverse complement strand
ATTGAATAATAAAAAAACAAGATATAGAACAATATGAAACACTTCATCTCAACCATTGCATTAGCCCTCACAGTGGGCTTTGCTGCAACTGATGCAGAGGCTTGCACCAGCCTGCTTGTGGGTAAAAAAGCCTCAGCCGACGGCTCTACTATCATCTCCTATGCCGCCGACGCTCACACTCACTATGGATATCTCGACATCCTTCCCGCTGCCGACCACGAGAAAGGCGCTATGCGCGAAATCCGCGAAGGCGACACCAATAAACCACTCGGTTTCATCCCCGAAGTGGCTCACACCTACTCGGTGGTAGGCTATATCAATGAGCACCAGGTGACCGTGACCGAATCTACCTGGGGCGGACGTCATGAGCTCGCCGACTCCACCGGCATACTCGACTATGTGAGCCTCATGAAGATTGCCCTGCAACGCTCAAAGACCGCACGTGAGGCGATCAAGGTGATGACCACTCTCGTGGCTGAATATGGCTACTACAGCGAGGGTGAATCGTTCTCAATCGGCGACCCCAACGAAATTTGGGTAATGGACATGATTGGCAAGGGCGGCAAAGAGAAAGGCGCCGTGTGGGTGGCTGTACGCATCCCCGACGACTGCATCTCGGCTCACGCCAACCAGCCACGAATCCACACATTCCCTCTAAAGGATAAGGTCAACTGTCTCTACTCAAAGGACGTAATATCGTTTGCCCGCAAAATGGGTTACTACAACGGCAAAGACAAGGACTTCGACTTCGCTGCCACTTACAATCCTGCCGACTATGGCACCCTGCGTGGCTGCGACGCCCGTGCTTGGGCTTTCTTCAACAAATACAAGAGCGGAATGGAACGCTACATTCCCTATCTCGAAGGAAAGAAAGATGCCGAGATTATGCCACTTTATGTGAAGCCCGATCGCCAGGTTTCGGTGCGCGATGTGCAAGCTATGATGCGCGACCACTTCGAGGGTACTCGCTACGATATGACCAAAGACCCCGGAGCCAAAGTTATGTGGGACGTGCCCTACCGCTTCCGCCCGATGACCTATAAAGTTGATGGAGTGGAATATGTGAATGAGCGTGCAATCGCCACTCAGCAAACTGCCTATGTGCTTGTGTCTCAGATGCGTTCGTGGCTCCCAAATGCCATTGGCGGTGTGCTTTGGTTTGGCGTGGATGATGCCAACACCAACGTGTTCCTTCCCATGTATTGCTCCATGACAAAAGTACCTCACAACTATGCCGACGGCGTTGCCGACCTCTATACACTCAACTGGGAATCGGCATTCTGGGTGAACAACTGGGTGGCTAACCAAGCCTACACACGCTATTCGCTCATGATTCCTGACATTCGCAAGGTGCAATCGTCGATTGAAGATGCCCTCGCCACCAACCAGCCTGTCATCGAAGAAAAAGCCTTGACTGCCTATTCAACCTCTCCTGCTGAGGCTGCAAAAATTCTCAACGACTACTCCGAGCAGGTATCAGCCGACGCCACTTCACGCTACAAGAAACTCGGCGAATACCTCCTGGTGAAATATCTCGACGGAAACCGCAAGCGCGAGGCCGACGGCAAATTTGCCCGAAATCCTTGGGGATATCCTTTGCAGCCCGAGTTCCCTGGATATAACCAAGACTACTACCGCACCATCGTGAACGGGACAGGCGACCACTTGCGCGTGCGCGAAGTGGAGAAATAGAGCCTATTTAGGCTGATACCAAAATTCACCCAATGGCAAAAAAGACCATCACTCGCCCGCGCAAAAGCCGTGGCAAAAAGAATAACAGCAAGAAGTGGCGCTACATCGGCATAGGTGTGGCGTCGCTCCTTGTGCTATTGCTGGCTGCCGGATTGTGGCGTGTGAGCCGTCATCTCACCCACCCAAAGGTGGTAGTGTCGCGAGCCGAGTTTCCCATCCAAGGCATCGACGTGTCGAGCCACAATGGCAAAATCGATTTCACAAAAGTGGCAGCCAATGGGATAAGTTTTGTGTATGCCAAGGCTAGCGAGGGCACCAAGTTCCGCGACCCTAAATTCAGCTACAACATCACCGAGGCACGCAAAGCAGGATTGATTGTGGGCGCCTATCACTTCTTCCGCAAGGACAAGCCCGGAAAAGAGCAGGCCCGCAATTTCATCGATGCCATAGGCAAAGAGCAGCTCAATATGCCCCTCGTTATCGATGTGGAAGATTGGGGCAACAGCCGCTTCTCAGAGCACGACGAAGTGATACGCAACCTTTCCGACATGATTCAGTCGCTCCAAGCCGACAACTACAAACTGATGATTTACACCAACAAAGACGGCTATCGCAAATACCTTCACGGGCACTTTCCCCACTTGCCGCTGTGGCTGTGCGCTTTCACCCACCCCAATAAGCTCAAAAAGAGCTACTCTTATGTAATTCACCAGTTTAGCCACTGGGGAAGCGTAGATGGAATTGAGGGCGAGGTGGACCTCAACGTGTTCTGCGGCGACTCCACTGCATGGGCAAAATGGCTCAACGAATAAGTAAAAGCCACCCTGAGTAACCGAAATTTAGAATAATATCAACTTTTTCAAAAAAAACTTTCACTTTTCTAATTGAAAATTAAAAAATTCTGGCTAAGTTTGTAAAGTGAAATGCAATGCACTTGAGCATACCATTCTTTTAATCTTTTTACAAACAAAGAAAAATCGATTTTTTATGCTTAACAAGATAAAATCTACAATTTTTGCCGCACTTGCCATTTGCTCAGTCAACCTTTGGGCAAACGATTCAACGTCGATAACCACGGAAAAAATCGAAATTTCCACAATACTTGCCGATGAAGTTGCAGTGCCCGACACCACTCCCGTGTGCTTTCTCGACACGTTCAAGATAAAGACGGTGGTGCTTGCCGACCGCCTCACTACTAATCTCGATTCTATCGAGCTGCAGCCAAGCATGCTCTTCATGCCCCTCATCTTCGAGCAATATGAGGACTACCCCGACACAATAGCAACAGCCCCCAAGGCACCTCTTTACCAATTCGATGCCGGCGACCAATGGCTAACCGATGCCGTGGCTTATAACGACTGCGTGCGACGTCTGCGCTTCAAGACCATGCTCTATAATCCCGAGCTCAATCACTACAACCTCGATATGCTCCCCGAGCCTCCCAAGCAATATGAAATTATCGCCGACCCGTCGGACCGTGAACTCTCGCTTGAGAAAAAGCCGCTCGACCAAAAGCTTGAACTTGCCAGCGACGAAGCAGAAGAAGTGGTGAAAGTGCGCAACTGGCTGCACACCTTCAATGGCTCAATTCACTTCTCGCAAGCCTATCTATCCGACAACTGGTATCAAGGCGGAAACAACAACCTCAACATTCTGGGGCACTTCATCTGGGACATTAACCTCAACCAGAACAAATACAAGAACTTGATGTTCGACAACACGATTCAATACAAAATCGGACTCCAATCGGCTCCACAAGACTCTCTTCGCGGCTACAGCATAAGTGAAGACCTCTTGCAGGTTAACTCCAAATTCGGTTACAAGGCTTTCAAGCACTGGTATTATTCAACCACCTTGCTCTTCAAGACGCAGCTGCTCAACAACTATGCGCCAAACACCAACAACCTCAAAGCCTCGTTCCTCACTCCGGGTGAGCTCAATCTCGGTCTTGGTATGACCTACAACGCAAAGAGCAAAAACGGATATGCCAATTTCGACCTCTCGCTCTCACCACTTTCCTACAATCTGAAGATTTGCCGCGAGAACACTCGCGTTAATCCCACTTCGATGGGTGTAGATGCCGGAAAGAAGACTAAACACAAGTTTGGTTCGAGCGTTGAAGCACGTTTCCAGTGGAAAATCACCCCGCAAATCAGCTGGAACTCTCGTTTTTATGCCTTCACCGACTACGACAAGGTGCAAGGCGACTGGGAGCACACCTTCAATTTCTCGATCAACAAGTATCTCTCAACTCAATTCTATATGCACCTACGCTACGACAATGGTGCAGCAAAAGACGACTCATGGAGCTACTGGCAGTTTAAGGAAATCCTTAGCTTCGGTCTCACCTACCGCTTCTCAATGCAATAAACCATGATGAGCCGGAAACTATGGCTTCATGCTATCCTGACGGCATTATTGGCGCTCGCCTGCACCATTTCGGTGCAGGCTAAGTCGCTTCACGCCCAAGCAAGCGACAACGGCACCGGCATATCAGGATATTACACCACCTCGGTGCCCGACAGTGCCACTCTGCTTCCCAACCGCTCATTGAATCAGCAGCTCGACGCAATGCGCAAATCTCACCTCGATGCCATTGAAGGAATATGGAATTATCCCGACGAAATGATGACTGTGGCAGTGGAGCGGTTTACAGCCCCCGATTTCGCTTCACGCATTGCCTACCGCATTGTGATGCTCGAATCAGAAGATTTCACACTCTATCCGGGCACCGTAATCGGTTATTTGGCACCCAGTGCCGACAGCAGCAAGTTTGAGCTATGGCTCTATAGCGAGCGCCGCGGCTCAATGCTCTACTCTCCCGTAAGAATGATTGCAACACTCACAGGCTCGATGCTCACCTTCAAGCGTACAATCGAAATGAAGCTGAAAGTGCGGGTGAATTTTGCAAGATTTCTTCCAAGCCTGTTCCGTGGCATCTCAATCACCCCCGACGCAACCACCGAGTCGCTCCCCGTGGGATTCAGCCGCATTTGGCCTAATGCAACCGGCATATCGGGCTACGGCAGCAAAATTCGCTATCTTTAACACATCAAAGCACCTTCATGAAAAAATTCCTCATCGCCATATTGCTCACAGTGCTTCAAGCCGCGGCAATCACCGCCACGGCAAAGAAGTCGAGCACCACACAGCACAATCTTCGCCCTAATGTGGAAATGCTACGCGAGGTGCAGCAAATTGCCGACACTGCCGACATTGCAGTGCAGCAGCCGTGCGACTTCGATGCTTCGGCAATCACACTGAGAGGCTTTGTGAAGCGTGCCGGCGACGATCGTGAATCGTTTGTTGCTGAAAACCACAGCAAATACCACATTACGGGATTGAAACTGCGCTTTCGCTACTATGCCCCCTCCGGCAAAATCATCGCCGACCGCACAGTCGAGGTGAAATGCGACATAATGCCCGGTAAGTCGCAACGAGTGAAAGTGGCATCGTTCGACCGCAACAGAGCCTACCACTACATCTACGGCTCGCGACCACGTAGGCAATCTGCTCCCTTCGATGTTGCCTTCCGCCTGCTGCGCTACGACGTAGCCATAGGACGATAGCAAGCCCTCACACCGGCTCAATTCCACGCTCCTGCGCAAAGCAAAAGAATAAAAAACTTTTAATTTTTTGGTTTTGCACTCGGCTTGCAGTAACTTTGCACAAAATTTCAATGATAAATATCGAATCACCTATTTTTTGAAACAATATATGAGCGATAACAAAATAAATTTCGGTGAGGGTGTAAAGCTCTCCTACCCTGCTGCCGACAGCGATTGCAAAAAGCTCTTCCTTGAAACATACGGCTGCCAAATGAATGTTGCCGATAGCGAAGTGGTGGCTTCAGTGATGAAAATGGCAGGATATGAAGTGACCGAAGAAATCGAAACTGCCGATGCCGTTCTCATCAACACCTGCTCCATTCGCGACAATGCCGAGCAGAAAATTTTCTCGCGACTGAGCCAGCTCGCTGCCATGCGCAAGAAGCGCGGCAGCCACTTCATTGTGGGCATTATCGGTTGCATGGCTGAGCGCATGAAAGAAACACTCATCCGCGACCACGGAGTGGATATCGTGGCAGGTCCCGACTCCTACCTCGACCTTCCCAACCTCATCGCGGCTGCCGAAAACGGCGAGAAAGCCATCAACATCGACTTGTCGCTCACCGAAACCTACCGCGACGTGATTCCGGCTCGCATCGGAGCCAACAAGATTGGCGGATTCATCAGCATCATGCGCGGTTGCAACAACTTCTGCTCATACTGCATCGTGCCCTACACCCGTGGCCGCGAGCGAAGCCGTGAGCCGGGAAGCATTCTCAATGAGCTGCACGACCTGCAAGCTAAAGGCTTCAAGGAAGTGACTCTGCTGGGACAGAACGTCAACAGCTACCGCTATGTATCACCCGAAGATGGCTCGGTGGTTGATTTTGCCGCACTGCTCGGCATGGTGGCTGATGCCGCACCCTCAATGCGCGTGCGATTCACCACCTCTCACCCCAAGGACATGAGCGACGAAATCATTGCCATGATCGCGAGCCGCCCTAATATCTGCAACCACATTCACCTTCCGGTGCAGTCGGGCAGCAACACTGTGCTCAAGGCAATGAACCGCAAATACACCCGCGAGTGGTATCTCGACCGCATCGCAGCCATTCGCCGTATGATTCCCGACTGTGGCATAAGCACCGACATGTTCACCGGCTTCCATGGCGAGAGTGAAGAAGATTTTGAGCAAACACTCAGCCTCATGCGCGAAGTGGGATTCGACTCGGCGTTCATGTTCAAATATTCAGAGCGCCCCGGCACTTTCGCATCGAAGTTCCTACCCGACAATATCAGCGAAGAAGTGAAAATCGACCGCCTCAACCGCATGATAGCCCTCATGAACGAGCTGTCGCTCGAAAGCAACCGCCGCGACGTGGGCAAGACGTTTGAAATCCTCGTTGAAGGCTACTCTAAGCGTTCTCGCTCTGATATGTTTGGCCGCACCCAGCAAAACAAGGTGGTGGTATTCCCTGCCCGCGACGAGAAAGTGGGTGACTTCATCAAGGTGAAAGTAAACAGCGTGTCGAGCGCTACACTGCTGGGAGAACGCATTGATTGATGCTCACCGTGCATGCCTCTCTATATCAGGGAGGCACGCATCATTGTGATGCACGGATTTTTTTAGGTTTATTGAGTAATATGGTTGAGAAAAACATTGACAACACACACGAGCGACTGTGGAACAGCAACTTTGTGAAGGTGTTTACAGGCAATTTCTTGCTGTTTTTCGCATTCTATGTGGTATTGCCTGTGCTGCCTCTCTACTTGCGCGACGCTTTTGATGCCGACAAGCAGATGATAGGCATCGTGCTATCGGGCTACACGCTCACAGCATTGCTCGTGCGCCCCTTCAGCGGCTGGATGGTAGATAGCTTCAACCGCAAAGCAATGTTGCTGCTGTGCTATTTTGTATTCTTCATCTTCTTTGCAGGATATTTCATGGCATGGACCGTGTTGATTTTCGCAATCATTCGCACTCTTCACGGATTCTCTTTCGGAGCACTCACGGTGGCAAGCAGCACCATGGCAATCGACGTGCTCTATTCATCACGCCGAGCCGAAGGCATTGGTTACTACGGACTTAGCAACAACGTGGCGATGGCAATAGGTCCTACGGTGGGATTGTTTCTTTACAACGTTGTGCCCGATTTCAACTACATCTTCGCGGTGTCGCTCATCACTGCCGGCATAGGACTTGTGGTTGATTCCACCATACATCCGCGCACACGCAACGTCGTAAGCCGTCAGCCACTGTCGCTCGACCACTTCTTCCTGCTGCCAGGGTGGCGGCTGGGTATCTCCATGGCATGCTTGTCGTTCAGCTTCGGCGTACTCTCCAACTATCTTGCCATCTATTGTCGCGACGAGTTGCACATGAGTGGAGGCACAGGCACTTTCTTCATGCTTGCCGCAATCGGACTCATGGTGTCGCGCCTCATTGGCGGACGCTCGCTGCGCAAAGGGCGCATTGTGCAAAATGCAGCCTTCGGAGCCACCTTCTCCATGTTTGGCTACCTGCTGTTTGCCACAGTGTCGCATCCTGTGGCGTACTATGCCACAGCAATCATCATAGGCTTGGGCAACGGACACATGTTCCCGGCATATCAAAGTATGTTTATCAATCTGGCACCTAATTCACAGCGAGGAACAGCCAATTCCACCCTGCTCACCTCGTGGGATGTGGGAATAGGACTTGGCGTGCTTGCCGGAGGCGCAGTGGCTGAAGCCATCAGCTATCACAGCGCCTTTGTAGTGGCAGCTGCGGTGAATGTGGCAGGAGTGGCAATGTTCCACTTAGTGTGCCGCTCCCACTACCTCCGCCACCACCTCCGCTAATCTTTTCGCCCTTCCAAGATTGCCATCAACTCAGCCGGACTCACAACTTTAGGAGTAATTGGGAAGTGCTTCAAATTTCCTGTCACAAGAAAAGAGCTTTCGATACTTAGTGATACTTCATAGAAAGGTCGATCCTTTTCGTCAGGCATATCCCCATCATAGGGAATACGATTCGAATGAATACCGAATTTCACAATCATTTTAAGTATTTCCTTTACTTTTGCTTCGGCAAAATGAAATTTGCTTCGATTCATGACCTCCTTATATTCATCTATAATTTCATCATTATATACAGGAATTATATTTTGAGAAACCATATTATCAAGTATCAGGCGTGTTGCGCTATTCTGATTATGTGTAATAAGAGCTGAAATAATAACGTTTGTATCAACTACTGCGTAAATCATTAGCGTGCAAATTTTGCGGTTCTTACTGCATCTATTTCGGCATTAATCTCTTCTAATGTCATTTCAGGGCGCGACATTGCATCAGCTCGAATACCTTCTATGGCTTTCAGGGCTTTTTCGCGGATTTTGTCATCGGGACTTTTGGTGATTTTAGAAGGAATGCTGCCTGTGCGAATCACCGCATTAACAAAGATATTGATTGCAGTGTTGGCACTCATGCCAAAATCGCTACAAAGTTCATCAAAACGCATTTTTTGCTCCTTGTCGAGTCTCACTGTCATTGCTGTCTGTGCCATAATTCTATCTAATTTATTATAAAGTTAAGTAGTTACGATTGCAAATTTACTGCATATTGGCGTAAATTGCAACAATTTTGCCATCATTCTCCAACGAGTTATTTCAAATTGAGAAAAGCGAAAAAAACTGCATGAAAAATTCTAAAAGCCACAATTTTTTTATTACTTTTGCCTATCATTAGTGATTATGTGATTAAAACGCTGATTACAACGGCTCTATAATCCACAACAATGCAACTTCGATGCAACTATCTGGTGACTTAAAGGAATTATTTCACACGCCAAAAGCGGCAAACGAATCGGCATTGCAGTGGAGCACAATTAAGGGAACATAAAACGATTTGATAAGAAAGGCTCAGTAAATAAAATATGAATAACTCAATCTCCCAAATATTCACACTGGTGATACTCACTATCTTGCTCCCTGTGTCGCTTTTGTCATGCTCCGGGCAAGACGAGCCACAGCTTCCTGAAGCGACTCCCCAGATTGTCTTCTTGTTTTCCCCGGGAGGCTTGGGTGACATGAGCTATAACGACTGCATACTCGAGGGTGTGCAGCGCTTCAAGAAAGAGAATCCGGAGGTGGATATTTTCATGTATTCCCCCGATAAATTTGAGGAATCGGAGAAAATCTTCACCGATTGGGTGGAACGTCCCGCAAGTAACATCCCGGTGCTCTTTGTCTTCGCCAGCAGCGACTACGACGAATTGGTGACCCGTGAACTCACCGACATAGTCCTGCCCCCCAACAAGCGCGTGCTTGTATTCGAGAGCCGGAAAAAATTCTGCGAAGGTGTATTGTCGTTCCAGATATGCATGTATGGTGCCTCCTACCTTGCAGGCGTCACAGCTGCCGAGGCTTGCGGCGACAACGAAGCCCTCGTAGTACTTGCCAACGCCTCCGACAGTCCTATCGCCCTTGCCCGCGACGGTTTTTGTGACGGCTTCGGCAGAGAATGCAAGGTGGAATATCTCGCCGACGACTGGACCGGATATACATCAGCAGCCTTGGCTTACCGGAAAATGGCTGAATGGGCTACGAGTTACGGCTTCATCTTCCCCGTGGCAGGCGGCTCCAATTCGGGCATCTACCGATATTCCCGAGAGTTTGACCGGTGTCCGCTTCTTGCCGGAATAGACACCGACCAGTCGGCGCTGTCGAATTGCATTACCGGGTGCGTGGTCAAGCACATCGACAAGCTCATCTATAAGTATCTTTCGGAATGGCTCGTCTCCAAGGAGCTTCCGGTCTCCAAGGTCTATGACCTCGAAAGCGGCTACATCGACTGGGAACTTGCACCGGCTTACGAATCTCAATTCAAAAACATTGTGGAATCACATCGTCAGGAAGCCATCAACAAGGAAAAAGGAATTTTATGAAAAAACTCGCTTACATATTGATAATGCTCCTGTTTGCAGCACAATTGTCATCGTGCAGCGACGACACCCCTACTTCGAGCAACGACAACAAGCAATGGCAGGAATACACCGTCGCTGTAGTGTTACCTCAGGAGAGAGGCATGGGCAAGCATTGGCAACGATGCCTCGGGCTCTTCGCTTCAAATTTCAATTCGGCTTTCCACAATCAGCAGCAAGGTGTAAAGCTGAAATTTGAATACTATGATGAGCTTAGTGGCGACCTTGCCGATGTGGCTACATCACTTGCTGATCGCGATGAAGTGTATGCTGTGATTGGCGGACTATATTCAAGCAGTGCCCGTGTGCTCGCCTCAAAGATATGCATGAGCGGCAAACCGCTCTTCACTCTCGCCACTTGTGAGGAGCTGGTGAGAGCTTACGCCTCAACCGGCAGGCTCTGGGCGATGACCGAGACCGACATCACCCAATCAGAAGTGCTGCTGTCGAAAGTCATCAACTACGGAGGCAAGAGCGTGGCGCTAATCGCCAAAGACAACGATGATTATGGCAAAACCTTCATCGACTGGTTCGGATTCCAAGCCAAGGAGCTCGGACTTGCCAACAAAGGTCTGTTCAGATACACTGACGGCAACATCAAGGCTGTAGCTATTGATGCCATGGCTTCGGGTGCCGACTATGTGATTTGCGTTCCCAGTGACATCGCCGACATCGTCGCAATGCTTAACGCCCGCAATGAGCATTATAGCATAGGCAGAAAAGCACCGAGGCTCCTTTTCTCCGACACTGCCTATGGAGTTGATGTGCTCAATTTGCTTGGCAGTGCTGCCGAAGGAATTGAGGGCGTTGCATTCGGAGCAAATCCGGAGTCGGGCTTCGACATTTCTTACACGACATATTTCGGCAACGCCCCCACCACCGGCGAAGCACAGCTCTACGATGCCGCCATGCTCATAGGCTACACCGCATGGTATGAGATGCTCAATCCTGAAGAATCGTTTATGACCTCACTCAGGAAGATAGTGTCGGGCACAGGTCTCAACATGGGCAGCTGGATGGGCGAGGATATGCGCCTGGTGGTTGATGCTCTGTCAGCCGGCTCATTCCCGACCATACGCGGGGCATCGGGTGCGATGACTTTTGATTCAAAGGTCTTCACAAACGTGCTCAACACCACCTATTACAACTACAAGGTTTACAACGGCCGATACATTATTCTCGACTACAACACCAGCGACGGAGGCAACCGCACCGATGCCACACTTGCCGGCTGGAACTGGAAAGCTTCTCAAATGCAGGAATTTGCCGACTCCGGCTCGCTGAACTATCCCGAACATAAGAGTAACAAAGCCCTGCTCGTAGCATCATCAACAGGGTGGACCAACTATCGCCACCAAGCCGACGTGCTTGCCATATATCAGTTGCTCAAGCTCTATGGCTACAACGACGACAGCATAATACTGATTGTCGAAGACGACATCGCCAACAATCCATCAAATCCCAATCCCGGCGTGCTAAGAGTGACCCCGGGTGGCGATAATGTGTACCGCGACGCGAAGATTGACTATCTGACGTCGGACCTTGACAGCGAGGACATTCTGAATATCCTCAAAGGAAAGAATACCTACCGCACGCCTACGGTTATCGAATCAACCGAAAACGACAACATCTTCATCTTCTGGAGCGGACACGGCACGCCGGGGGCCATGTGTTACAGTGATGAACAATACGCTCTCTCAGGCTCTAATCTCTCTGCCGCCCTGCGCCAAATGGCTGAAGAAAAGCGTTACCGCAAACTCCTGATGATGGTAGAGGCGTGTTTCTCGGGCGGAGTGCTTGAACAATGTGTGGGAATCCCCGGTATGCTCTACATCACGGCGGCTAACGGCGATGAAACATCAAAAGCCGACATTTTCAACGAGCAGCTGAAAGTGTGGATGAGCAACCGCTTTACTTCCACCTTCATCGAGCAGATTACCGCCGACCGTAACATTGCCATGCGCGACCTATACTACCGCCTTTTCATCAACACCGTAGGCAGCCATGTAATGGTTTACAACGATGACAACTACGGCAATCTATATCAGGCATCGATGACCGAGTTCATCAACTTCAAGCAATAACTTTCAGCGAAAAAACAAAAGCACTTTGTGATTGTAAATAATTTATGTACTTTTGCATAGAAGTCTATTATTTTTGAATTTTCATTATTAATAACATAAAAACAATATCAAAATGAAAGAAATTATCAAGAAAATGTCGGCAATGCTGACAATTGTAGCAGTTGCTATTATAGCTTGTGTCGCAATGACTTCATGTGACGATGAGCCCGATTCGGAAATAATCTACAGCATGGGTATCACTTCGATGTCGTCTTCGTCACTTGAA
>JBJFEF010000263.1:0-1555 GCA_051890435.1 Muribaculaceae bacterium | reverse complement strand
GTGAACTACTTCGACACATCGCCGGCCTACTGCCGCGGAAAATCGGAGCACGCCACCGGCATAGCATTGAGCCGCTATCCGCGCGACAAATACTTCATTGCCACAAAGCTCTCAAATTTCGCCCGTGAAACGTGGAACCGTGAGGCATCAATCGCCATGTACAAAAACTCGCTCCGCGAGCTGCAAGTGGACTACATCGACTATATGCTGCTCCATGCAGTGGGAATGGGCGGAGGCATGGAGGAGTTTGAGAACCGCTACATCAACAATGGCATTCTCGACTTCCTTGTGGAGGAGCGCAAAGCCGGCCACATTCGCAACCTCGGCTTCTCCTATCACGGCGACATCAGGGTGTTCGACTATCTGCTCTCGCGCCACGATGAATACAAGTGGGACTTCGTGCAGATTCAGCTCAACTATCTCGACTGGAAATACGCCAAGCAAATCAATCCGTCGAACACTGATGCGGAGTACCTGTACGGCGAACTTGAAAAGCGCGGTATTCCAGCCATAATCATGGAGCCGCTGCTAGGAGGCCGCCTCTCGAATGTGCCGAGCACCATAGTTGCACGCCTCAAGCAGCGCGAGCCTGAACGCAGCGTGGCTTCGTGGGCATTCCGCTTTGCCGGCAGCAAGCCCGGTGTGCTCACAGTGCTGAGCGGAATGACGCGCATGGAGCATCTGGAGGACAATCTGCGCACCTACTGTCCGCTGGATACGCTCACCGACGATGATTTCCACTTCTTGCAGAATGTGGCTACGCAGATGATGGAATGGCAGACCATTCCGTGCAACGACTGCAAATACTGTATGCCCTGCCCATACGGCATCGACATACCGTCAATTCTGCTGCACTACAACAAGTGCCTCAACGAGGGAAATATCTCCGAAGATGCGACCGACGAGAACTACCGTCGCGCACGCCGCGCGTTTCTTGTGGGATATGACCGCTCAGTGCCCAAGCTGCGCCAGGCAAGCCACTGCATAGGCTGCAACCGTTGCAGTCCGCACTGTCCGCAACGCATCAACATACCCCACGAGCTGCACCGCATTGATGCCTACGCTGAACGCCTGAAGCAAAACGCCGACTGATGGATACTCTTGTAGCTCTGCTCCATGCCGGCAACCACTCGCTTGTGGTAAGAAATGGCAACGACACACGCACATTCGATGGCCGCGGTGTCGCCGACCTTCACCGGCTGCTTCACTCTGAGCCATCGCTGCTCGGCGGTGCATCGGTAGCCGACAAAGTGGTAGGCAAAGGAGCTGCCGCACTGATGATTCTCGGCGGCGTGAAAGCCCTCCATGCCGATGTGGTGAGCACTCCTGCACTGCTCCTGCTGCGCGATAGCGGCATTGAGGTGGCTTTTGGGCGTGAAGTTCCCTACATCATCAACCGCAAGGGCGATGGGGTGTGCCCTGTGGAGGCTCTGTGCAGCAATTGCAACACTGCGGCTGAATGTCGGCCGCTGATAGATGAATTTATCAACAAAATAACACAACAAAAACACTGATTATGGCAACAACCACACTTCGACTTTATAGCTTCAACTAC
>JBJFEF010000262.1:0-1575 GCA_051890435.1 Muribaculaceae bacterium | reverse complement strand
GGAAATTTATTATTTTTGCATAAAATAAGGCATATTATGATGAGAAAGTTTTTTACTCTTGCAATTATTGCTCTGCAATTCTCATTTGCCGCCTTTGCGATTGACTCAGAGGCGCGAATGATTCAGCAGCAGCCTCAAGCTATTGAGGCTAAGGTAGCCGAGTGTATCTCGGTGAGCAACCAGACTGTCACTATCACCAACAATACAGGCGAAACTTGCGTCTTCAGCATTTATTGCGTCACAGGACAAGCCGTCAAGTCGATTCGCCTTGGCGCTGGCAATCATGCCTCTTTTGAGTTGCCAAAGGGCTTCTATGTGGTGAAGTGCAACAACGAGTGGTCACGAAAAATCATCGTCCGTTAGCACTAATCGTCACCCGGCATTAAGTCGTGCCTTCTATTCATTCTCATCATTCCACCTTATTTTGCGATATCATGCTCCTGTGGCATCATTTCCATGACAAAAATAATTACGAGTATTCACTTATAACCCATGTAAACTTTCGCATGAAAAATTTTCTCTTAAAAGCATGCGCTTCCACATTCACAGTGATGTCGGTTGCAGCAATGCCTCAAATTGTTATGTCAGCAACTATTTCCCCGGCAATCGTTCAGTCGTTTGCTTCTATGCCCACCTACAATGGTGAAGACCTTGAGTTAACTATCGACAATCGCGGCTATCATTTCCGTCTGTGGTCGCCTATGGCTGAAGATGTACGCATTTCTTTCTACGACAACGGCGCAGGTGGCAAAGCCTTTGCACACGCTTCAATGTCGCCCAATGCTGCTACCGGAGTGTGGAGCCTCGACACCACCGAGAATTTGATGGACAAATTCTACACTTTCAGCATCAAGTATCAAGGCAAGTGGCTCGATGAAACTCCCGGCGTATGGGCTAAGGCTGTAGGCGTTAACGGCAAGCGCGCAGCAATCATCGACTTTGCCAAGACCAACCCCGAAGGATGGGAAAACGATCACGGTCCGGAAGTAAAGAATTTCACCGATGTGATTCTCTACGAAATGCACCACCGCGACTTCTCTATGCACCGCAATTCGGGCATCACAAATAAGGGTAAATTCATTGCCATGCTCGAAAACGGCACTCTCTCGCTCAACGGCGAAAAAACCGGCATCGACCACCTCAAAGAGCTTGGAATCACTCATGTGCACATCCTCCCGTCGTTCGACTACAACAGCGTTGACGAAAGCCAGCTGCCATCCAACCAATACAACTGGGGATATGACCCAATCAACTATAACGTCCCCGACGGTTCCTACTCCACAAATCCGGCTTGCCCTTATTCGCGCATTCGCGAAATGAAGCTGATGGTGCAAGCACTTCACAAGGCGGGTATCGGCGTGGTGATGGACGTGGTGTATAACCACACCGGTATCACCGAAGGCTCCAACTTCGAGCTCACCGCCCCAGGCTACTACTATCGCCAACGCACCGACGGAACCTACTCCGACGCTTCGGCTTGCGGCAACGAAACTGCCAGCGACCGCCAACAGATGCGCGACTTCATCATCAACTCTGTGAAATACTGGACTCGCGAGTATCACATCGACGGTTTCC
>JBJFEF010000261.1:0-5569 GCA_051890435.1 Muribaculaceae bacterium | reverse complement strand
TGTTGCTCTTTTTGCTCGTTGGAATGTTCTTCGGAAGCGACGGCCTTGGCATACAGTTCCACAACGCCTTCGAGGCTCAATTTATAGGCATGGTAGCCCTTTGTGTAATCCTGTTTTCGGGTGGTATGGATACCGACCTGCGCGAGATCAAGCCCATCGTAGCGCCCGGCATCGTGCTATCCACGGTGGGAGTGCTGCTCACGGCATTATTCACAGGCGTTTTTATTTGGTGGATTTCGGGAATGTCGTGGAGCAACATCTATTTCCCTCTAACCACCTCGCTGCTGCTCGCTGCCACCATGTCATCTACCGACTCAGCATCGGTATTTGCCATTCTACGCTCACAGAAAATCAATCTCAAGCACAACCTGCGCCCGATGCTCGAACTTGAAAGCGGCAGCAACGACCCTATGGCTTATATGCTCACCATAGTGCTTATTCAGATTGTCAACACAGCCGGAATGGGCGCAGCTTCAATTATCACCTCATTCCTGGTGCAGTTTGCAGTGGGAGCACTTGCCGGCTACATGCTCGGACGCCTGGCAGTGCTGATGCTCAACCGCCTCAATATCGACAACCACTCGCTCTACCCCATTCTGCTGCTGTCGTTCGTGTTTTTCACCTACTCCTTCACCGATCTCCTATCGGGCAACGGCTATCTTGCCGTGTATATTGCCGGCATAATCGTGGGTAACAACAAAATCAAGTATCGTCGCGAAGTATTCACCTTTATGGATGGTCTCACCTGGCTCGGACAGATTATAATGTTTCTCTGCCTTGGCCTGCTTGTGAATCCTCACGAAATGCTCGATGTTGCAGTGGTGGCAACGCTCATAGGTGTGTTCATGATTGTGGTGGGACGCCCACTGAGTGTGTACCTCTGTCTGCTTCCATTCGGCAAGCGCATCACCGGCAAGTCGCGTCTCTTTATTTCGTGGGTAGGACTGCGTGGCGCTGTTCCCATCATCTTTGCCACCTATCCCGTAGTGGAAAACGTGCCCGGGGCAGGGCAGATATTCAACATCGTGTTTTTCATCACCATCATTTCGCTCATTGTGCAAGGCACCACGGTATCGCGTATGGCGCAATGGCTGGGATTATCGGCACCCATGCCCAAAGAGGGTAATGATTTTGGCGTAGAACTTCCCGACGAAATCGAAGGCAGCCTAAGCGACATGACGGTTACCCCCGAGATGCTCGCTGCCGGCGATACACTGAAGGATTTCAGCCTGCCTCAAGGCTCTCTCGTGATGATTGTGAAGCGTGGCAATCGGCACCTTGTACCCAATGGCTCGCTCCGCCTCCTTCCGGGCGATAAGCTTCTGCTCATCTCACAGTCGAAGCAATAGAGCCTCACATTTATTGGATAAGGAAAAATTTTGTAATGATTACAATATTCTTTCAAAACAAAGAATTTGCCCTACTTTCATATAAAATCAACGTTTCCATCGAAACATGACATTGCGAAGCTAAAAAATCTAAAAAATGGCACTTTTCAAGGCTATCATTGCCCTATTTTACGCCTGAAACAAGAAAAACGCGACTATTTTGAAATTTTTTTCTTCATTTTCTTGCATATATTATTTTTATTCCATAATATTGCACTTGCATAAACGAAATATAGATATATTCACAACAAAACTATTAACATAAATCCTAACACAAAAAACTTAATTATCATGAAACGATTTTTTGCAGTCAGTGCTCTCGCTTTAGCACTTTCAATTCCGCAAGCATTTGCAAGTGAAGTTGCCGAACCGGTAGCTGAACCGGTAGCAGAACCCACAGCTGAGGCTGTAGCCGCTCCTCAGGAGTCGGGCTGGAAAGAGGTCCTTGCAAAGCTCCCCAAAGTATCTGGTTATCTCCAGACAGGTTATCACTACAACAGCAAGGGCGCCGGAACTTCTTCGTTTGAGGCTAAGCGTCTCCGCTTGATTGTTGATGGTAACGTAGGTCCTAAGGTGGCATTCCGCCTTCAGATTGAGGCTTTCAACGGCATTTCAGGCACTACCAATGGTCGTGGACAGAAGAACATCCAAGTGATGGATGCATTCGCTACTGCAAAACTTCTCCCCGAGTTCCAAATCCGTGCCGGTCAATTCTACACCCCGATGGGATTTGAAAACTACGACATCTCCCCGGCTACTCTCGAGACCGTGGATTTCTCTAACATTTGCTATCAGATGGCTTGCCGCAACGCTATCGGCTACAACTATGTAGATTATGGTCGCGACCTCGGCGTTATGCTTATCGGTGATTGCTTCAAGAACGAAGAAGGCTTCAGCCACTTGCACTACGACTTCGCTGTTACCAACGGTAGCCTCCCATGTAAGAACGACGTGAACAAGTCGAAGGACATCATCGCTGCCCTCACTTTCCGTCCCATCAAGAAACTTGCCATCAAGGCAGCTTACAACTGGGGTGAATACAGCAGCGAAACTGTTTCTTATCAGCCCATGAACCGCTTCATTGCAGGTGCTTGGTATAACGACCCCACCGGTCTTACTCTCCGTGGTGAGTTTGGTATCCAGAGCGCAAAGAAAGACGGCGTGAACCTCGTGAAGGAAACCGGTGCCTACGTTCTCGCAGGATACCATGTAGGTAAGTTCCTCCCCGTTGTTCGCTGGGATATGTATAAGGACGACGTGAACAAAGCTAACTCAGGCATGAACTACAACCGCGTGCTCGTAGGCTGCACCTACCAGGCTCTCAAGAACCTCAAGATTCAGGTTAACTACGGCCACTTCCTCTATACCGACGAGGCTAAGGCTTCAAACGGTGGTGAGGGTTCATCAAGCCAGCTCCAAATCATGGGCTTGTTTAAGTTCTAATCAAGATTATAACCGAAAAACTTAATTACTTATTTATTCAACTTCTAAAACAACATTAACAATGAAAAAGATTTTATTATTGCTTGCCGCTGCATTCATTGCTACAGCCGCTAATGCACAACATCTTGGCACTCAATATCGCCTGAAGAAGGTTGTTGAAGTTCCCGGTCGTCAGGGTATCGCAGCCGATAAGGACTACTTCTACGTTTCCGACACTCGTGGTCTCTACAAATTCGACCGCAACTGGAACCTCGTGAAGAAGCGCGTACAGACTAAGGACAAAGACGGCAAATTCATCGACCCGTTGTTCCAGCAGCCCGACAAGGCTAACCACTTCGGCGACATCGACGTGCACGATGGCAAAATCTACACCGGTAACGAGTATTTCAACCTCGGTCGTGGTCACAACATCAGCGTGGATATCTACGATGCCAACACTCTTGAATACATCGAGAGCATTCCTTGGCGTTCTGAGTCGGGACAGGTTGAGGTATCAGGCGTTGCAGTTGATCGCGAGCGCAACCTCGTGTGGTTGAGCGACTGGGTTGATAGCCGCTACGTATATGCCTACAGCCTTGAGACTAAGCAATACTACACTAAGGTGCAGTGCCGTCCCGAGCCTTACTGGTGCCAGGGTATCTTCATCGCCGATGGCAAGATGCTTCTTGCTGCCGATGATGGCGAATCTACCTACCACATCGCCGATAACGTTTACGTTATGGACATCACAGGAGCTCCTTACACAGGTCTCGTTCAGGGTACTGAGCCGGTTAAGAAGAGCCCTTGGGAGGTTGAAACCGACAAGAAGGGTAAGGTTGTGAAGCGTACAGGCGAAATCGCCGGTGGTGCAATGGGTGGCCGCGTTGAGCTCTTCCGTGAGATGACCGACTTCCGTCGCGCAGGTGAAATCGAAGGCCTCTGCATCGACCCCGTTACCGACGACCTCCTCGTTCTCAACAACCGTGGTACTCAAATCATCCTTGGCATGTCGCAGGGCCCGTTCGCAGGTGAAGGCTACACTAAGGAAATCCACGAAGTTTACATCTACGAGAAAATCAAATAAATCTCACACCAAAAGAAGAAAATTCTCCCAACAGGGTTAATAATAGCAATTTTTTAAGGTGAGTAATTAAGCGTGTGCCGCTATTGCGCCCCAAGCGCAACAGCGGCACACAATTTTTCCCAGCTTTTTCTCTAAAGAAATTATTCTTAACACTATTGGCATAGAATATCGCAATTTTTATCTATATTTGTAACCGTAACAACAACCATAAAGCGAAATTTATGAAGCGAGTGATTTCTTTCGTTTTGGCACTGGCATTGTGCTGCAATGCGTGGGCTGCCGAAGCTCCCGACAGTGAATTGATGCGTTGCTTTGAGACTGCCGACAGCCTCCACAGCATCGGCCGCACCGACTCGGCTGCCATCGTGGGCGAGCGCACCATAGCTCTCGCCAAGGCGAGCCACAACCCCACCTATCAGGTGGCGGCTTATTCGGCTCAAGGCGTGTATCTGCGCTCCTTAGGACGCATCGAGGAGGCTCTCAGTGCCTACAACCACGGCTTGGAGATTGTCACCTCCAACACATTCCGCGACACCCCCGACCAGGATGCTATCGACGAGATTGCTTCGCTCTACATTAATCTTGCCGTGCTCAACCTCGACATGAAAAACAAGGACGAGGCTGCCCGAAATGCCGAGTTTGCCGGGAAATGGGTGGAGCGCAGCGAAGATATCGACCTGCGAAGCACCATCTTCGGTGTTGCAGGCTCGGTGCTCACCGGCTGCGGCAAGCTCGATGCTGCCATGCAACACCAGCACAAGGCCTACGAAAATGCCTTGCAAGCCGACAACAAGGAGGCTGCTTTCCGCGCTGCCGCCTATGCCATGCTCTGCGCCGACCGCTCAGGCAATAAGCCTGCTGCCCAACAGTGGCGCAACCGCTGCCGCTCGCTGTTGCCCGAAATCACCTCTCCCATGGCTCTGCTCGTGTATTACCAAGCCGAGTGCTCAATCAGCCTCAGTGCCGGCGACAACCGCAACGCCATCACCTATTTCGACCGCATTCTCAACCTGCCCGGCATCGACAATATGCCTTTCGTGCAATTGGATTGCTACAATAATCTTCACCGCGCCTACTCCGCCATTGGCAACTATCGCGAGGCTTATTCCTCTCTGCTAAAGGGCAACGAGCTGCGCGACACCCTGTGGCAGCAAGAGAAAGCACAAAGCCTGCAAGAGCTGACCGTGAAATATGAAACCAAGGAGACCGAACTCGCCCTCGCACAGAGCGAAGCACGCCGTGCAAGCACCTTGATGTGGCTCTTTGCCGCTCTCGGTATGCTGCTGGTGGCTGCGGTGTTCATTGTGGTGTATGTGGGCCGTCAGCATCGCCGTCGCCTAAAGAGCGAAATGGAATTTGCCCGCTTGCGTGCCGACGTGAGCCGCCAGTATGTGGAGGGCTTGGAAAGTGAGCGCCGCCGCATGGCAAGCGAGCTGCACGATGGTGTGTGCAACGACCTGCTTGCAATCAAGATGAGCCTCAGCGGCGACAACCGCCAGCCTGCCGATACCGCCACGCTCATTGAGGCTTGCCGCGAGTCGGTGCGCCGCATCTCACACGAATTGATGCCACCCGAGTTTGCCTACGCCACTCTCGACGAGGTGGTGCGCTACTTCATTGCCGGTCAAGCCGAAGCAGTAAAGGATAAGACCGCCATCACCTATGCCTCATCAAT
>JBJFEF010000260.1:0-1578 GCA_051890435.1 Muribaculaceae bacterium | reverse complement strand
TAAATTAAAGACTATGACAATAAAACAACTATCAATATTCATGGAGAACCGCAGCGGCGCGCTGCTGCGGGTTCTTGAGATGCTGCGCGACAACGGCATCAGCATCGTAGTGAGCACATTGGGCGACACCGACGGATTCGGCATCTACCGCGTAATCTGCAACGACACCGAAAAGGCGTTCAAACTGCTTCGCGACAAAAACATCTCCGCTACGATAACCAACGTCTATGCCATCCGACTCGCAAGCAACCAACCCGGTGCGGCGGCGGAAATAGTGGAGAAGATTACCAAGGCTGGAGTGACAATAAAATATATGTACTCCTTCATGTATGGCGGCAACGGCATAGTGGTGCTGAAAGTTGATGACAACGACAAGGCAGAGGAAACAGTGATGCTAAACAAACTGGACTATATTACGGAAAAAGATTTGAGCAACGAATAAATAACACAAGATGAAAAGACCTATTACAATCGTTGCGGCACTGATGATGGCCGCAACAATGACCTGGGCGGAAACTACCAGTCCGCCAGAAACAAACGAGGAGAAAGACCTCAAGTATTGGGCTGAAGCCGTGGCATCGAGAGTGAAGGTGACCGGATATGCACAGGCTGGCTACACGGCGACGATGCCAGAGGAAGGAAAAAGCACAAACACGTTCGACATGAAGCGAGCCATTCTTATGGTGGCAGCGAACATCACACCGGAGTTCTATGCCTTCTTCATGCACGACTTCAAGAGCAAGGACATGCAGGAGTACTACCTTGAGTACCGACCATCGAAGGCTTTCAACCTGCGCTTCGGACAGTCGAAGATTGAACTGTCGATGGAGAACCCGATGTCGCCAACGGTGCTTGAGAGCATTGGACCGATGTCGCAAAGCGTGTTCTGGCTCTGCGGCGCCGACCCGCTGATGGGCAACCCCGCGGGTCGCGACCTTGGGCTCATGGCATACGGCGACCTCTTCAAGGGGAAGCTGCGCTATGTGCTTGAGGTGGTGAACGGCGGACAGACAAACACCGCCGACCGCGACAACCGCAAAAACATAATCGGCAAGCTGGAGTACAGGCCCGACCCGCGCTTCCGCGCCTCCGTATCGGGACAGCTCGGCTACGGTTGCGCCGTGAAGGCATCGGAATATAACCTCACGGTGATGGAAGGCGAGACCTACCGTCAAAACCGCTACGCCGTGGGCATGGAGTGGAAATCGAAGAAGACCGGCAACGACTATCACAAGAACCGTTGCGCGATGGTGCGCGCCGAAATGCTCGGTGGCAAGGACGGCGACTGCGGCAGCTTTGGTGCTTACGTCTCCACGGCAATCCCCGTGTATAAGGGACTCGACTTTGTGGCAATGGCAGACTATATGAACTACAACACAGACTCCAAAATAAAGAAGACAAACCTCATGGCAGGACTGCAATACTGGATATTCAAGAAGTGCCGTCTTCAGGCACAATACACCTACAGTCTGCGCAGCGACGCCATGAAGGCGCTGCAAGGCGAGAACCAGAGCATCATTCAGACACAAGTTCAAGTAGCGTTTTAGTGAAGAGTGATGAGTGAAGAGTGAAGAGTGA
>JBJFEF010000259.1:0-1583 GCA_051890435.1 Muribaculaceae bacterium | reverse complement strand
AGATGATAGTCGGCAAGCGATATGGCGTTGGCATTGAATGAGTCGGTCTCGATGATGTCGGCACCGGCATCGAGATAAGCACGGTGAATAGCCTCGATGGTGCGAGGGCGTGTGAGCACGAGAAGGTCGTTGCACCCCTTCAGCTCGCAGCACCAATTCTCAAACTTATCTCCGCGAAAATCAGCCTCAGTGAGGTGTTCGCGCTGTATCATAGTGCCCATTGCTCCATCGAGAATGAGTATTTTGTTCCGGTCGATAGTCATAATTCCCAATATATTATCTATTTATCCCAAAAATCATCTGTTTATCCCAAAAAATCATCTGTTTCTACCCCTGTATCCCAAAATCATCTGTTTTTACCCCAAAGTGCTATATATCAAAAGAAGGGTGCATCAATCGTTGAAACCGACGCACCCTTGAGTTTCCGTTTATATATCTGCCCAAGCACTGCGCATATCTGCACCCTACTGAGCATCCACTCAAGCCTATGGAGCTTTGCCCCACCGCCCGAGCTATTTTTTCATCGCGTTAGAAGAACAAGAAGCGTTTCTTCTTCTTTTTGCCTTCGCCCTCCACGTAGCCATAGCCGTAGCTGCTGCCTCCATAGCCATAGCCGTAACCATAGCCATAAGAGCCATAGCCATAACGCTTGCTGTCAACCTTGACGTCGGTGAGCAGGATTGCAAGGTTCTTGAAGGTCTTGTTGCGATACATGCGGTCGAGGTCGTAGATATAGCGCTTATCGATCATGTTGTCGCGGATTACGTAGAGTGTGATATCAGCCACACGCTGCACAATAGCGGCATCGGCAATCACGGTGTAAGGCACGGTGTCGAGGAAGACGATGTCGTAGCGACGGCGCAGCTCGGCAATCATCTGCTCGAAGCGCTCGCTCATGAGCAGGTCGCTCGGGTTAGGAGGCAAGGCTCCCACCGAAATGGTGTCGAGATTCTTGTGGATTGTGCCCTTGATGATTATCTCATCGAGGTCATCGATGCGGCCCGAGAGATATGCTCCCACGCCCACGTTGCGCTTGCGGCCACCAAGATACTTCGAGAAGTTACCCTTGCGGAGGTCGAGGTCGATGGCAATCACACGTTTGCCGGTGTGGGCACACGAGAGTGCAAGGTTCACTGCCACATACGATTTACCTTCGTGAGGCACTGTCGAGGTCAATTGTATCACTATTCCCTCACCATTCTTGCTCTTCACCATATAATCGATGTTACCGCGAATGATGCGCACAGCCTCGGTGATGCGGTCTTTTCCGGTCTCGGTGACGATAATCTCCTGGTCTTGCTGCTCTTTCCTCTTGCAAGGCAACTCACCCACAATGGGTATGTCGGTGATTGCTTCCACATCCTTGCGGGTGTGAATCTTGGTGTCGAGCGAGTAGATCCAGAATATCAGGTAGATGATACCTGCCGGGATAAGCAAGCCGAGGAGGAAGCCGATAATGAGGATATTGAGAGTCTTGGGGAATACCGGGAGGTCGTCGCCGCCGGCATTCTCAATGATTTTTGCATTTGGCTCGGTGATGGCAAGCTGGAGGGCGTTCTCCTCACGCTTGTTGAGCAAGTAGA
>JBJFEF010000258.1:1453-5602 GCA_051890435.1 Muribaculaceae bacterium | reverse complement strand
GCTTTCAAGCCCGCTAAGGTGTTTATGGAAGTAGTTAAATAATTGGCTAAGCCCAACGACAACTGATAATCAAAAAAATAATCATTTATTAACAAATTAAAAACTAAGTGTTATGCCTAACGGAAAGAAACACAAGAGACACAAGATGTCAACGCACAAGCGCAAAAAAAGACTTAGAAAGAATCGTCATAAGAAGAAATAAGCCTTCTTTCTGATTAAGTCACATAACAAGAACAAACACTGTGATAATAAAAGCTCATTTTCTTAATGCTTGCCTCATCGCGTTTGTTCTTTGTTTTTAGAACTAAGTTAGATTGCTGTGGCACACTGTCAATCAATTTTCTATCATTGATGTGAGAGAATTTAGCTTAATCTTCTCGCATTCTTTAGCCTGAAGATTAAGCTTTTTTCAATCCTTTTTACCATTAGCAATCTTATTCTCTTAATTTTTTCATTAATCTTTATTCTGAATGAGCAGCGACCTTGTTGTTGACGTACGACCTAACGAAATTTCCACGGCTTTGCTCGAGGATGGTCGTCTCGTGTCGCTCCAAAAGGAGTCGCGAGATGCTTCTTATGCTGTTGGCAATCTCTATATCGCCAAGGTGAAGAAGCTTATGCCGGGACTCAACGCCGCCTTCGTTAATGTCGGCTTCGAGAAAGACGCTTTTCTCCACTACCTCGACCTCGGATCGCAATTCAACACTTATTCAGCTTTCATGGAGGAGATTCTTAAGGATCGTCTCCACGTGCCCAACATCTCCAAAATCACTCCAAAGCCCGACATCGACAAGCACGGAACTGTTACCGAAACTCTTCGTCAAGGGCAAGAGTTGATTGTGCAGATTGCTAAAGAACCCATTTCTTCCAAGGGTCCGCGTCTCACCACCGAGATTTCTTTTACCGGACGTTTCCTTATCCTTATTCCCTTCAACGACAAGATTTCTGTCTCTCAGAAAATCAAGTCATCCGAAGAGAAAGTCCGATTACGTCGTCTCATCGAGAGTGTTAAGCCGGCTAATTTCGGCGTTATCATTCGCACTTCTGCCGAAAACAAGCGCGTTGCCGAGCTCAACAATGAGCTCCGTGCTCTTCTCAAATGCTGGGAAGACAGCGTCGCTAAAGCTCAGCGATCCGACGTCCCTTCTCTCATCTACGAGGAGGATAGCCGCGCCGTGAGTGTCATTCGCGACATCTTCAGCCCCTCTTTTGAAAATATCTACGTCAACGACGCTGAGGTCTTCGACCAAATCTCTCACTACGTCAACCTCATCGCCGCCGACCGTAAAGACATTGTCAAGCTCTACACCGACGATACTCCTATTTTCGACCACTTCAATATCACAAAGCAGATTAAGACGTCGTTCGGAAAAACCGTATCTTTCAAGTCGGGCGCTTACCTCATCATTGAGAGCACCGAAGCTCTCCACGTCATCGACGTTAACTCCGGCAACCGTTCTAAAAGTTCTACAAGCCAGGAAAACAATGCCCTCGATGTCAACCTCCGCGCTGCCGACGAAATAGCTCGTCAGCTGCGTTTGCGCGACATGGGCGGTATCATCGTCATCGACTACATCGACATGGCTCAGGCTGAGCACCGACAGGCTCTCTACGACCACATGCGCGAAGTAATGGCTAACGACCGCGCTCGCCACAACATCCTTCCCCTCAGCAAGTTCGGACTAATGCAAATCACGCGCCAGCGCGTGCGTCCTGCTCTCGACATCGTCACCGCCGAGTCGTGCCCCTCTTGCCACGGCAAGGGCGAAGTGCAGCCTTCACTCCTGTTCACCGATGTACTGAAAGACAAAATCGACTACCTCTTCCACTCGCTGAAGGTAACCCAGTTCACCATGTATGTCCATCCGTTTGTCGATGCTTATCTCAAGAAAGGTATCATTTCTGAGTACAACCGATGGCGCATGGAATATGGCTTTAAGTTCAAGATTGTAGCCGACCAGTCTCTCGCCTACCTCGAGTATCGCGTAATCGACAAAAACAAAAACGAAATCGACCTCAAAGAGGAAAAAGACACAGGAAACTCAAGCAGCAAAAAGGAGTCTCGTTCAAAGAACACCAAGGATGACTGAATCCTTGATATCCCGACTGCACAAGCTGAATCTTCTACCGAAGAATTGCGATAGAAAACCTCATCTCTTTATTAGAGCAAAAAAAGCGGCATTATTCCATGTCGCTATTTTTTCGTCCGCTCCCACATACATCAGCATCACTGCTATCTCTTCATTGGCACCAAGCAGCGCCTTTGTGCGCTCCACTCCCATCACCATACAAGCCGTAGCAAAAGCATCGGCAGTGATGCAGTCTTTTGCCACTATCGTAGCACTCAGCAGATTTGTCAGCTCAGGATATCCTGTCTGCGGATTTATCGTGTGTGCCGTCTTCTTGCCATCTACGACATTGTAGTTACGGTAGTTGCCCGACGTTGCCACACCACCTCTTTCTAGGGCTATCACGAGAGCCGATTCATGTATCACCGAGTCAACATTCTCCACCGGAGCATCAATCGACACTCGCCACTCTTCACCCTTGGCATTGTGTCCTGCGCAAGCTATCTCACCGCCTATCTCCACAAGATAATTCTCCACTCCGTTGCGCTCAAGCATGCGCCCCACCTCGTCACACGCCAAGCCTTTAGCTATCGAGTTGAAATCAAATGTAGTGCGGCTGTCTTGCTTCTTCACCACATTCCCCACAAGCTCAGTGCGGTCAAGTCCCACAAAGCTGCAAATGCTGTCAATCGTAGCACTATCAGGCTTCTCTCCTGTTTTAAGACCATATCCCCACACATTGGCAAGTGGCGACACAGTTGGATCGTATGCACCTTGCGAAGCACGCCACACCTCACGCGATTTCACATAGAGCCTTTGCACAACGTCATCGGCAACACTGTCGCGATTATCATTGATTCGCGAAATCACCGAATTGCTGTTATATTTCGATGCACTCGCATCAATCCGTGCCAGCACAGCCTGCACCGAGTCGTCAAGTGCTTCAACGCTCTCGTAGGTAATATGATATTCTGTGGTCCACACCACACCGGCACAGCCTCTGTATTCCTTGCGGTTGCGCATCATCACCATCGCTCCCACAAGCACCACTATCATCAATACTATTGCAAAATATCTTCTGTTCATATCTCAAAAATTTAGATTTTTTGCAAAAATAGCGGTTTTATAACAAACATCATCAAGAAAAAAACACTTTTTTCTTGCTTTTGCCATCTGCATGCACTATATTTGTCATGTTGTTTGATGCAGTATGCAACAATGAACAAAATACAACACTATTATTAACCCAAACAAAACATTTGTTATCTATGAACACATCTTACTTATTACTCGCCGACGGCTTTGAGGAAATTGAGGCACTATCAGTTATCGATATTATGCGTCGTGCAAATATGCCGGTGATTTCCGTTTCCATTACCGACTCCCTAAACGTAGGAGGTGCACATGGCATTCTTACTACAGCCGATGCCACATTCGACTACGTTGAGTTTTCTTACGGCGTCGAGTGGCTGATTCTCCCCGGTGGTTTAGACGGAGCAACAAATCTTGCCGCAAGCCCCAAGGTCAGAGAGCTCCTGAAAACTCATGTTGCCAATGGTGGCAAAATTGCCGCTATCTGCGCTTCGCCCGCATTAGTCCTTGCACCTCTCGGTATCCTTGATGGCAAGTGCGCCACCTGTTACCCGGGCTTCGAGAAAGCTCTCGAAAAAGCCACACTCAGCGAAAAACCGGTCGCAATCGATGGCAACATCATCACAGCCAATGGACCTGCTGCCGCAATGGCTTTCGGCCTCTCTATCGTGGCAAATAGCATGGGTGAAGACGTCTCTCGAAATGTTGCCGAGGGCATGCTTCTCTACTCCACCCCGCATCCCTTCTACTTCTAATCCCGCCCCATAACATAGTGAGCGGAACAATGCCCCCACCGAGCATAGCAATGCCCCTCAGTGAACGGAACAATGCCACCACCGAGCGGAGCGAGTAGCGTGCCGGAGGTACGCGATAATGATTAGCCCCACACAGTTAGTGCCATAGGTACTGGCTGTGTGGGGTTACCATTAATAAGAAGCATTAGCGTGTCGTAGATACGCGATTATGGTAGCACTGTCCCAAAAACTCC
>JBJFEF010000258.1:0-1353 GCA_051890435.1 Muribaculaceae bacterium | reverse complement strand
AAAATTTTTAATCTACGTTTTCGTGAAAGAGAAGGAAATTCTATCAAATATAAAAGAAAAGTTGGGCATTGACACCCTCAACGATATGCAACGCGAAATGCTCAACAGCATCAACAATCGCGGCGACCTCATTCTCCTATCCCCCACCGGTTCCGGTAAAACGCTTGCCTTCATCGCTCCTATGCTCAAAGAGCTCAAAGAACCTAATGGCAAACTCCAGGCTGTCATCATCGCCCCTTCGCGTGAGCTCGTCATTCAAATCGACAGCATCGTCCGTGCAATTGCCACCGGACACAAAGTCACTTGCTGCTACGGCGGACACCGTGTTGCCGACGAGCGACAATCTCTCTCTGTCATCCCCTCTATCATCGTGAGCACCCCGGGGCGCCTGCTCGACCACATCAACCGAAACCACATCGACGTATTCAACACCCGCCTCCTCGTTCTCGATGAGTTCGACAAATCGCTTGAGCTCGGTTTCCACGACGAAATGAAACGCATACTTCGACACATGCCAAATATCACACGGCGCACCCTCACCTCTGCCACAATGATTAAGGATTTTCCCGACTTCCTTCGTCTCTACAACGAGCGTATCATCAATTTCCTTGCCGATAAGCACGAGCTCGATAGTCGCCTCACAGTTTGGAGTGTTCGCTCCGATGACAAAGACAAGCTCCAGGCTGCACTGAATCTCCTGCACTCAATCCCTACGGGGCGCACCATCATATTTGCCAACCACCGCGAGTCCGCTGAGCGTATTCACTCATTTTTAGTGCAACACAATGTCTCGGCAGGGCTCTATCATGGCGGACTCGACCAGCAAGACCGCGAAATGGCTGTCACACTCTTCGACAATGGCTCCAATCTGGTTCTCGTCACCACCGATCTCGGCTCTCGTGGACTCGACATCGCCGACGTGGCAAGCATCATTCACTATCACCTGCCCACTTCGCGCGAAATCTACACTCACCGCAACGGCCGCACGGCACGCATCTCAGCCACCGGCAACGTCTATGTTCTACTTGGTCCAACCGAAAAAGTTGCTGATTACATCACTTTCGATAAAGAATTACCCCTCGGCGAGTCTGCATCTGCCACATCTCTCACATCGGCAGTAGCATCAATCTATTTCAATGCCGGGAAAAAAGAAAAAATTTCGCGTGGCGACATAGTAGGCTTTATTGCCAACAACGGTGGCATCACTGCACAAGAAATCGGCTCTATATCACTTCACGACCACTACGCAATCGTAGCCCTACCGCGAACAAAGCTTCACGACATAGTCCGACGTCTCGCCCCATTGAAAATCAAGAACAAGCGCGTCCGCATCACCCCAATGCAATAATCCCC
>JBJFEF010000257.1:0-5642 GCA_051890435.1 Muribaculaceae bacterium | reverse complement strand
GTTAGGGAGGGGTTGGCAGTTGATATTCTGAACCGTATTCCAATAGGATCTTCTCCGTCAGTCAGTTTACTTTCTGAAGTTACCGTGATTGTGTTGCCTGTAAACGTTTGATTATTTGAAAAGACATTAAAGATATTACCATAGGGTAGTTTCCATCCCGGTGGGCATGGGTCATAAAAACTTTTAGAACCAATAGATGCACCTGCGGGATACCAAGAAGGATTTCGCCAATTACCGACATTAAGCTTATGATCCGACGGGGTAAACATATCATTAGTAACAAATTCCAAAGGATACTGCACGGTTTTTACTACGGGCCAATCATCCACGCCATTAAAAGGTATTTTCTTGTTGCCATCGGCAGGCGCTATCAGCGTAGCATCGGTTGCAGTAATCTCGCCCAAAAAAGATCCATCAATCTTATAAATTTTACCGTTGCGTGGGAATGGGTCTTTGCGGCCGAATTGATAATAAACGCCAAAAGAATTTTCATAAGTTGTGCTATTTGAGCCATCAGCCGCACCGACAGCACCAATGTTGCGATCCATCAAGTAGCGATAACGATAAGACATCGAGCCCCACACCTGCTCTGAGGCATTTTTCGGGTCATCATATCGCTCAATGGTGCCGTTTCTCACCGGCACACGAGCCGCATTTGTGAGTTTGTAGATCGATTCGGGAATAGGATAGTATTCGGTCAACCAAAGGTGCCAACTCCATAGATAAGTGCTTTCGCTGTTTCGGCGTACACCCAATACGATATTGCAGGTGCCGCTGAAATTGGCATTGGAAAGCTTAAAATAAATACATTCGTTGTCACCGCCATCGGATGGTACAGTGGCGCTATAAGAGTCGGAAGAAGAGGTGCCGTCTTTGTCGGTTAAGTAGATATAACGCTGGTCGGCATCCTGCCAAATAACTTCGGCAACATATTCAGTCCCGGCGTCAATAGGTTTAATTCCACCACCTTCATTTTGCCAGAAAGTGTTGATACGATAGCTAATAGGGATAGCAAAGAGGTTAACGTCTTTTTTGTTACTTGTATTGACTGGATTGATGAGATAGCAATTGGAGTCGTCAAGCCATTGGTGTGTTACGTTGTCGTAGGTGAAAAGATAAGTTACGGATTTTCCGGCTTCCCAATTAGTCTTAAGCGGTGCTGTGATGATGGTGCCATTGTCGAATAGGACTTTAACCTTGGCATTGCGCCCGGCAGCACTGAGATCTTGAGGAAGCATCATGAAATAGTAGTCGCTGCCATTTTCATCGGGCACATAAGCCTCGGTGCCACTGCTTTCACCAAGGAGTTGAGAGCCGACGAAGTAATATTTAAAGTCGCCGTTGGGATTGCTATCAGAGAATTTCACATTGCTCCAAGTCATGGTATTGAGGTCGAATGTTCCGTCATCGTAAATGCCGGAGAACTCCAATCGAATAATTGGACGATCGATATTTCGCGTCTTGATTCTCACTGATGTCATGCGATGCTTGAATTGAAGTTTAACGATATCACGGTCGTTCTTATCATGAAGAGCAGTGATTATGTCTTTTTGTGCTGTGGGATCAACCGGTACGGTATATTTCATCGTAGGTAACATATTGTCGCCCTCGTAAATTGACGAATCAAAATCGCTGGTACGAAAGGCGTAGAAAACAGTTTTGTATATGGAGATATCGGGCCAATACCGAATTGGACTATATATCCAATCGGAGCCATTGTAGGTAACGGGAGTATCTCGCATATACAAGTGTTTTTTGCCGGTTGCATTTTCGGTGACAATGGAATTTAGGGTGAAACCGCTTGCTTTCAAGCCATCAAGAGTGGAAACAAAGGCTCGTGAGGATGGCTCAGCATCAATGCTTTTGCTCTCGATGATGGTGTGAAGGATATAGTTGGTACCCTCAATATTTTCTTGAGAGTGAACAGCATTGGCTGCTGCCTTGTTGGGGGTGTCTTTGTCGATGATTATATCTAACTCATCGGGAATCACATCAAAAGACATTTTTTGATCAACAGTAAGCACCTCGTTGTTGCTGTCATTACACGCTGTGGTTAATGCCAATGAAAAAAGTATGGCTATAGTTTTTAATTTTTTACAATTAGTCATTCCTTTTGGGCTTTTTATAAGTGTTAATAAGCGAATTTAGATATGTGCTTGCCTCTGAGTTTGGATGTGCTGCACTTTAGAGTGAATTGCATAGAAGCATTACCATCTTATTTCTCTTAGGCAAGTTTTTTTGTGCCTCAGATAACGTGCTTGTTTCTATTGTTATTACCACTTATAAAACAAGGTCGTGTTGTCAGTTGTGACAAAAGGGTCGTCTTTAGCGGTACAAATGTATAAAATAAAGAAATACCCCCCCCAATTTGATATTATTTAACATGGCTTTAACCGTTATTAGCTAATGGTGATGTTTTTTGGAGGGCTTTGGGTGGTTTTTTGGTGGTGGAATTTTGGTTTTGGCTGGGATTTGTGCTACCATAATCGTGTATCTACGACACACTATTGCTTTTTTATAATAGCAACCCCACACAGGCAGTACCTCCGGCACTACCTGTGTGGGGCTAACCATTATCGCGTACCTCCGGCACGCTGCTCGCTACGCACGCTGCCGGGTTATCTTTATTGGGGGCAGCTATTGGGCTTTGGTGCAAATGGCTCAACTTCGATGCTTTGTGATGTGCAGTTGTGTTGATTTGTATCGTTGTTGTGTTGTGTCATAGTGTATAAATTTCATAAAGATGTAGGTGTTCAGTAGCTTTTACTGTGCATTGAAGTTGATGTTATTTGCAAATATATCGCTTCTTTGCTGTTGCGGCTGTGCAATCGGGCTTGTTGCTGTTGCGGCGGGGCAATTGGGCGATTGTTGCTGATAGCTGTGTTTGTGGCGTGGAAATTAAATAATTATGCGCCTAAGGGTGTATATGTAGTAGTCGATGGAGTTAAAGCGACCTTGGAGGTGTGTGCCGTTTTTTGGACTTTCTGTGATGAGTGGCGTGTGTGGCTTATTAAGGGCAATTGAAAGGCGCTTGCAGGCAGATATTGCTTTCGCGCTATAAATGAGTGATGGGTTGAACTTGGTGGTAGGGATTTGCCCTATGGGGTTGCCTGTGCTATTGAGGATTCCCGGGAGGTTGGTTGCGATTGGCTCGTTGTCGGTGGATATTTCGCACAGGTTGGTGCTGTTCTCGTCGGCGGGCGAGAATGGGCAGGCGGCTGTGGTGATGGGTGTGATTAACATGAAGCATCCCCAAAAGCCGAGAGCAGTGACCAGTGTGAGGAAACGCTTTGGCATCGATGTGATTTTTGCACAAATCTACTAAAAAAACGAATAAAAATGAAGTAAAGTTGAGAAACAGGGGTGAAAAAAAGACCAATATCACATAAATTCCGTGATATTGGCCAATTTATCGATGTCGCAAAGTGTTGCGAGTGGTTATTTTCCTTGAGCTTTAGCCCAGCTGTCTTTGAGCGTTACGGTGCGGTTGAACACGAGATTGTCGGGAGTGGAATCGTAATCGACGGTGTAGTATCCGATGCGCTGGAACTGGAGATAGTCGAGAGGCTTGCGAGTGGCGCACCACTTTTCGACGAAAGCTTTCTTGATTTCGAGCGAGTCGGGGTTGAGGAAAGGACGCATAGCCTCAATTCCGCGCACGTCGCCGTTTTCCTTTGAGTAGTTGGCAACAGCATCGCGAGGATTCTCGGTGAGCCACAGGTGGTCGTAGTTGCGCACCTCGGCTTCGAGGCAGTGGTTGCACGATACCCAGTGGATGGTTTTGCCTTTGATTTTCATATTGGAATTGGCTTGCCCTGTCTTGGTGTCGGGGACGAGCTCGGCATATATTTCCACGATGTTTCCGTCGGCGTCTTTTTTGCAGCAGTTCTCCTGCGGGCAGCGGATGATGTAGGAATTTTTGAGTCGCACTTCCTTTCCGGGACCGAGGCGGAAGAACTTCTTGGGAGCATCTTCCATGAAGTCGTCGCGCTCAATCCATAGCTCGCGGCTGAACTCAATCTGGTGTGTGCCATCGGCCTCGTTTTCGGGGTTGTTGATGACGTCGTAGGTTTCGGTGGCGCCTTCGGGGAAGTTGGTGATGATGAGCTTTACGGGATCGACCACGGCGCTCACGCGGAGGGCACGCTTATTGAGGTCGTCGCGAACGGCGCTCTCGAAGAGCGACATCTGGTTGAGAGCGTCGAATGTGGTGTAACCGATCTTGTCGATGAATGAGAGGATTCCTTCGGGCGAATATCCGCGACGGCGGTATCCGCAGATGGTGGGCATACGAGGGTCGTCCCAGCCCTTGACAACGCCTTCTTTGACGAGGATAAGCAGGTTACGCTTGGAGAGCAGAGTGTGGGTGAGATTGAGCTTGTTGAACTCGTACTGGCGAGGGCGGTTGTCGTCAAGAGGCTTGTCGTCGCCGGCTGCTTCTTTAGCCCAATCGACAAAGAGGTCGTAGAGCGGGCGGTGGGGCACAAACTCGAGTGTGCAGAGAGAGTGAGTCACGCCCTCCCAATAGTCGCACTGGCCGTGAGTGAAGTCGTACATAGGATATGCGTTCCACTTGTTGCCGGTGCGCCAGTGAGGAATGTTGAGCACGCGATACATGATGGGGTCGCGGAAGTGCATATTGTCGGAAGCCATGTCGATTTTGGCACGGAGCACCATTTTTCCCGGCTCGATGTTGCCGGAGTTCATTTCCTCGAAAAGCTTGAGGCTTTCTTCGACGGGACGGTTGCGATAGGGCGACTCGATACCGGGCTGAGTGGGTGTACCTTTTTGCTCGGCAATCAGCTCAGCCGACTGCTCATCGACGTAGGCCTTACCCTCCTTGATGAGAGCTACGGCGAGGTCCCAAAGCTGCTGGAAATAGTCGGAAGCATAGAGCACTTTGTCCCACTTGAATCCGAGCCACTTGATGTCTTCTTCGATGGAATTGACAAATTCTATGTCTTCCTTGGTGGGGTTGGTGTCGTCGAAGCGCAGGTTGCAGGTTCCGCCAAACATTTCGGCGGTGCCAAAGTCTAATGCAATAGCCTTAGCGTGACCGATGTGAAGATAACCATTGGGTTCGGGCGGGAAACGCGTCTGCACACGGCTGCTGTTTTTTCCTGCTTTCAAATCATCGGTGATGATTTGCTGAACAAAATTCAATACTTTCTTTTCGGTAGGAGTGTTCTCCGGATTTTCTGCCATAAAAATAATTCTTTAATATCTTGTTATCTGTTGTGAAGAAGTATCGCGAGGATGCGTCACTCAGAGAATATTGCAGCCGGGAATTGGCGGCAATTGTAGCGCGACGCCATGATTTCGCCGTAGGCACCGGCCGAACGGAGAGCGATGAAGTCGCCCCGATGAGTGACGGGGAGGTTTTCGTCGGTACCGAAGCAGTCGCTCGACTCGCAGATGGGACCTACGACATCGTAGGTGTCGGAGCTAAGGGCGACGTCGGTAGCCGATATGTTTTCAATCTTGTGGTGAGCTTGGTAGAGTGCAGGACGGATTAGGTCGCTCATTCCGGCATCGACAATGATGAATTTCTTGGCGATACCCGTCTTCACATAGGTGACGCGGGTGATGAGCGAGCCACACTGAGCCACGATGGCTCGACCCAGCTCGAAGTGGAGCTCTTG
>JBJFEF010000256.1:1578-5645 GCA_051890435.1 Muribaculaceae bacterium | reverse complement strand
TTGATAGCCGACGAGCCGCTCGTCTGGATATCGTCCATCGAGATAAGCGAGTCGAGCCCGCGGCCCAAAGCGTTGCGTTTCATTGACATTTTTTTCCTCTTTATTTTCCGATAGCAAAGTTACTACTTTTCTTTTACATAGCCATAGTTATTGCAGCTATTTATGCTACTTTAGCGATTCACGGCTATGCAGTCTTGCGAGTGCGGTTTCGGGCAATAAGCTCTCGGGCAAGCTGCAAGTGGCTTGTAGCACCGCGGCTTGAGGGGTCGTAGAGAATTGCAGGCAAGCCGTGGCTCGGTGCCTCGCTGAGGCGTGTGTTGCGCGGAATCACGGTGTCGAACACCATAGTGCCGAAGTGTGTCTTCAGCTCCTCATAGATTTGGTTGGCAAGGCGCAGACGTGCGTCGTACATAGTGAGCAAGAAGCCTTCAATCTCAAGGTGCTGATTGAGCTTCGACTTGATAATCCTGATGGTGTTGAGCAGCTTGCTGATGCCTTCGAGCGCGAAATACTCAGCCTGCACGGGGATAATCACCGAGTCGGCAGCAGTGAGTGCATTCACGGTGATAAGTCCTAATGAGGGGCTGCAATCGATGAGTATGTAGTCATATTGGTCGCGCACCTGTGCCAGCAGCTTGGCAAGCACACGCTCGCGGTTGGGCTTGTTGATAAGTTCAAGCTCAGCGCCCACCAGGTCGATGCGTGAGCCTATAATGTCGAGACCCTTCACGCAGGTGCCCACTTGAGTCCCTTCGATGGGATAATCATCAACAAGACATTCATAAATCGACGACGACATCTTCTTGAAATCAACGCCGAGACCCGAGGTGGCGTTAGCCTGGGGGTCGGCATCAACAATGAGCACTTTTTTGCCTGAGTGAGCGAGCGAAGCGGCAAGATTAATTGATGTGGTGGTCTTGCCCACGCCGCCTTTCTGATTTGCAATAGCTATAATTTTACCCATAAAAACACAGATGTTATTATATTTCACAATGCAAAGGAATTAATTTTCAGTCACATATTACAAATGTTTTGGGCGGAAAATGCTTGAATTGTTGATAAGTCGGCTTTTTTGTTAATAACTCCCGGCAATCAACCCCTCTATCACAGGGGAATTGACCGCCGGGAGCCGGTGTTTCATCGAGTGTTACTCAGTTGCATTATTGTGGGGCGATTAGGCAACAGCCCCACAATGGATAGTGTTGCCATCAATTCAGTGGTGCCGCAGCCCTACGCTGTCCGTGGGCTACCGGCCTCTTGATTTTCACAGAATCCTTGAAGCCTTTGAAGCGCTTGTGGTGCTCACGGCGCACCTGGCGCTGCATCTCGCTCTCCACGGGGAGAAATTTCACGAGCTGCTGCGGGGTGAGAATCTTGGCAAAGCGGGGAACGAACTTCTTTTGGATTTCAATCACCTTGGCTTTGCCGTTGAGATCGTCGAGCACCTGTGCCTGAGCATCATCGATGGTGCGCACCTCGGCTTTCTTCTCTCGGTTCTTGCCGAATTGCTTTCCCATCTCATTGAGATACTCTTGGTAGAGGGGGATGAATTGCTCGGTTTGCTCGGTGGTGAGAAGGAGCTTCTCCTTCATGGTCTTCACACGGGCATTGAGCATTTTCGCCTGGCGCTCCTCCTTCGAGAGCTTGGCAGACTTCTGTGGTTTCTGGTCGGCTGCACACATCGCGAGTGCAGTGAATGCCGCAATGGCAATAAGCATCAATCGTTTCATAATCAATCTTGTTGTTTTTCAGTTAATATTCCATTTTATAGCTTTTTTGTCAATATTCGGGGATATCGTCGGTGGTGTAGTAGTAGCCTACTTCGGCAATTTGGTCGTCGGACATCGAGGCGAGCACCTCACTGAGCGGTGCACTCTTCTCCACACTCTCCACGCTGCACAGCACTTGCGGCTGTTCGGCATCTGGTGTGAGAGCGAGTTTCAGCGTCAGTGTGACAACTATTGCCACCATTGCTGCCACAGCAACCACAGGCGTCAGCACGCGGCACACATTGTGCTTCGGGCTTGCCTGCGCCTCGGCAATCGCCTTGTTGCGGCAACGCTCCATGAGGTTATCCATATATTCAGCCGACTCACTATAGGGAAGTCGTGTTCCGAAAGTATTCTTCAATTCGTTCATATTGAGTTCTCCTTTAAGTATCTTTTTATCTTTTCCACCGCAAGGTGGTAGTTGGTCTTCAGCGAGCCTACCGACTTTCCCGTCACCTGTGCCATATCGTCGTAGGTCATCTCATCGTAGTAGCGAAGATTGAACGCCAATCGCTGCTGCGTGGGAAGCAGCGCAATAGCTTGCTGAAACAGCACCGTGGCATGGTCGGCATCCACATCGGCATCAGCCGCCACACGCTCGGCAAGCGTGTCGCCAAGTGAATCGAGCGACTGGAAAATGCGGCACTCACGGCGCAAATGCTGCAAAGCCTCATTGGTGGCAATGCGATAGAGCCAAGTGAGCAACGAGCTGTCGCCGCGGTAACTGTCGATTGAGGTGAGAATCTTCACGGCAGTTTCCTGCATCACGTCCTCGGCATCGTCGTGTGTCACCACTATGCGGCGAATGTGCCAGTAAAGGCGGTTGCCGTAGGTGGCAAGCAGGGTGCCGAAGGCTTCGTTGCGATGCTCGGCTTGCTTGAGGCGTGCTATGAGGTTCTCTTCCTGCGTCATTTCAGTTGCTTTTGTTTTACTTTCTGTCTCTTTGATGCACAAAGATACAAAAAGTAAAATTTCCTATATCAATTTTTTTTCTCGTGAATTATATATAAATTTGCAATCGTAAATTGGAATGACGAAAAATGATTAGGATTTGCAAACTCAATATAGGATTCTTAATGCGCATTATGGCGCTGATGCTTGTGGCAGCACTGGCGATGCCGGTGCAGTCGGCTACAAAAAAAAGCTCCAAAAAAGCCAAGCAGGAGCAGACCGAGACCTCATCAAAGTCTTCAAAAAAGAAAAAAAGCTCTAAAAAGAAAGCATCCTCCTCGAAGAAGGAATCTAAATCGAAAAAACAATCTACCTCCAAGAAAGAAACGTCATCAAAAAAGAAAAGCACAACGAGCGCAAAGTCGAAGTCGGCATCGAAAAAACAAGAAGCTACACGCAATGAGCGCAGCCGCCGCGTGGAGAAGGCAAAGCAGCAATCGAAGCGCAAAGCCGAGCAAGCGAAGCTGCAAAGCAGCCGCGAAAGCACCGACTACGACGGCATCGACGTGTCGAGCTATCAGAAAGACATCGACTGGGAGGCTGTGTGCCGCGACAAGAAGATTCGATTTGTGTATGTAAAAGCCACCGAAGGTGCCACCTACACTTCTCCACACTTCCGCTTCAACATTGAAAACGCCCGCAAGCACGGGCTGAAGGTGGGAAGCTACCACTTTCTGCGCACCACTTCGTCGCTCAAGGAGCAATTTGACAATTTCACCCGGGTGGTGAAACCCGAAGAGCAAGACTTGGTGCCGCTTATCGACATAGAGCAGCGTGGAAGCTGGTCTCCGCAGCAGATTGCCGACAGCCTCGACGCATTTATCAAAATGGTTGCCAAGCACTATAATTGCCGCCCCATGATTTACACCATGACGTCGTTCTACAACAAATACTTGGCATCGCGATTCAAGAAATATCCGCTCTTTATTGCCCGATACTCCGAATCAGCTCCCGAGCTAATCGATGGCGCGCACTACACATTGTGGCAATACACCGACCAGGGCACCGTGAAGGGAATCGACCACGCTGTAGATATGTGCCGGTTTGCCGAGGGCAAGCGCATTGCCGACATTGCCCTGCGCCACCGTGCCTCGAAGCTCAGCGACTACGACAAGCAGGCGGTAGATGAGCCCAATCCGAGCACACCGGCTAAATTCAAGTCGGCTACCGCATTGGCTGATACCACTCAAATCGACCTAAGCAAACTCACGAAAAAAGAGCGAAAGGAACGTGAAAAACAGCTAAGAGAGGAGCAGAAAGCGCGTGAACGCATAGCCAAGGAGCAGAAAAAGCGCGAAGACCGTGAGCGGAGAGCGCGCGAAAAAGCCCTTGAAAAGGAACGCAAGC
>JBJFEF010000256.1:0-1478 GCA_051890435.1 Muribaculaceae bacterium | reverse complement strand
AAAAGCCTCGCAACCCGCGACTTCTGCTCAAAATGTGGCTGACACTGTGGCTGCCAAGCCTCAGCCCAAAGCCGCCACCCGAAGCACCCGCGGAAAATCCTATGGCAAGCAATATTCCACCCGCCGCGACAAAGAATAACACCTCATCGGCTATTTCCACCACCCTCCGGCATAGAAGCGCCTCATCGGCAATTTCCACCACCCTCCGGCATAGAAGCGCCTCATCGGCTATTTCCACCACCCGATAACAGAATAGCGGCAACGCATCTCTATCGACGCGCTACCGCTATTGCAATGTTTTTATCAGTGAGCACCGGCTTATTTCTTCATCTCACGCACAAGGAACACCTGTGTGGGGAAGTGGTCGCTGTAACCATTGAGGAAACGTCCTGCCGAGAAAGTGCGCAGCGGATAGCCGGCATAGTCACCCTCCTGAGTCTTCAAGAAGTCGAAATTCATCACCTCGTGGCGCAAATAAGTGAGGTGCGAACGGTCGCCGAGGAAGAATTTTGAAATCATAATCTGGTCAAACAGATTCCACTGTCCGCGATAGGCAAGCGTGCCGATACCCTTGTCGAGAGTAGCCCACCAAGGATTGTAGAATTGGCGAGGCTCCTTCACATCGCCCATCTTCTTCTTGGCGCCCATCACCACAGCGCAACTCTTGTCCTGCGGGTCGTCGTTGAGGTCTCCCATCACGATAATGCCCTGGTTGGGGTCGTCGGCGAGCAGCGAATCCACCGTCTGCATCACACGGGCAGCAGCAGCCTCGCGCAAATAGCTCGATTGCTCCTGTCCGCCCAGTCGCGAGGGCCAGTGATTGACAATCACGCTCACCTTGTCGCCACCAAGCAGACCGGTAACGCACATCTGGTCGCGGGTGCGGAAATCGGGATTGTCGGGGATGGTGAGAGTGGCATTCGTCACATTGAGCACACGGAAAAGGCGGGGATTGTAGAGCAGTCCCACATCCACACCGCGGCGGTCGGGTGAGTCGTGGTGAATCACCTGCAAGCGCCATTTCTTGATAAGGTCGTGACGCACCAGGTCTTGCAGCACTGTGATATTTTCAATCTCCGACACACCAATCACAGCCGGACCCATAGGCGTTACGTCGCTGGTGAAGTGGCTGATGGCGTAAGCCATATTCTGAATCTTCGACCAGTATTTCTGTCCGTTCCACTGGCGAGCTCCCGAAGGTGAAAACTCCTGGTCGTATTTGCCATTGTTGTTGATAGTGTCGAAAAGGTTCTCAAGATTATAGAAGCACACGCCATACACCTGGTATTGCTTCTTTTGCCCCGTGGCTGCCATTGTAATGAGCAGGAGGGCTGCCAAAATAGTTGTAATTTTCTTCATAAATTCAAGTAGATAGGCTTAGTTGAAGTAAGCGTTTTTGAAAGTCAGCCTCAAATTTAGCTGATTTATTCTGATTTTCCACAAAAAATCCCCAAAAAATCACCTCCTCCCCCCATTTT
>JBJFEF010000255.1:0-5651 GCA_051890435.1 Muribaculaceae bacterium | reverse complement strand
ATGCAATCGTCGATTGCCGACCTCTATGCAGGAGGCGACATAGTGCGTGGAGGAGCCACTGTGATTCTCGCAATGGGCGACGGACGCCGTGCTGCAGCCCACATGCACGAAATGCTCCGGCAGCAATAGTGCAGTAGGGATAATGCAATTGCTATAATCAAACAAGAATGAGCGTGAACCGGGAGACCTGGTTCACGCTCATTCTTTTATTTGGGCATTTTATTGGATTTCTTTGGGCGGTTGCGGTTAGGCTTGAAGCGGTCGGGGTTTTGACGGCGTGACGAAGGAGGTGATGCAACGGTGAGACGCGAGATACCACGCGGGAAGAGCTGCGAAAGCAAGTCGGTGCGGTGCATGCGTGAGAGCGAATTGAAGATGTCGCGCTGATAATCGGCTTCATACCAGAAGAAGTATTTGCGCTGCGCAAGTTTTTCCTCACGCGACTTTGCGGTGAAGACAGGTTCGAGAGTGTAAGGCTGAAACCCGGTGTAGTAGGTTTCGGTGGAAACCGTCATAGGCGTAGGGGTGAAATCTTGCACCTGCTCAAGATGAAAATTCAGTCCCTTGGTGATCGCGGCAAGCTCAGCCATATCTTCCTCGGTGCAACCCGGATGTGACGAAATGAAGTAGGGGATAATCTGCTGATTGAGTTGCTTTTGCTCGTTGATTCGATCGAAAATGCGCTTAAATTCACGGAATTGCTCAAACGAAGGCTTGCGCATGAGATTGAGAACACCATCGGCAGTGTGTTCAGGAGCCACTTTGAGTCGTCCCGACACATGGTGCTCGATAAGTTCCTCATTGTAGCGGCGATTTATGCGATTGATGCGCTCATCGTAATTCTGATGCATCGAGAGGTCGTAGCGTACGCCACTGCCGATAAACGACTTTTTCACTTGAGGCAGAGCATCGACTGCATGATACACATCGAGCAGAGCCGAGTGGTCGTTGTTGAGGTTGGGGCATGGCTTTGGGTGCAGACACGACGGACGGCGGCATTTTTGGCACACTGCGAGGTCGTTTCCGCCCATCTTGTACATATTTGCCGACGGACCGCCAAGGTCGCTGATATAGCCCTTGAAATCGTCCATTTCGGTCACTTCACGCACCTCGCGAAGGATGCTCTCCTTGCTTCGTGAGGCAATAAACTTGCCTTGGTGAGCCGAAATGGTGCAGAAGGCGCATCCGCCGAAGCACCCGCGGTGCATATTCACCGAGTGTCGAATCATCTCGTAGGCAGGAATGCGCTTTCCGTTGTATCGGGGGTGTGGCAAGCGTGTGTAGGGAAGGTCGAACGAGGCATCAATCTCAGCCTCAGTCATAGGAGGATTCATGCGGTTGACCTTAACCGCGGTATTACCTGTGACTTGCCAGATGTCGCGCCCATGCCAGCGATTTGATTCCTCCTCGATGTGCTTGAAGTTTTCGGCTTGGCATCGCTTGCTTGCCAGACACTCATCGTAGGAGTGGAGCACAATGTGTGAATCGCTTTCGGGCGTGCCGGGAAGGCATGACAAGGGGAGTTTCACCACCGTTTGCGGCAAATCGGTGATTTCACTGATTTTTTTACCAGCTTTTAGAGCATTGGCAATCTCAATGATAGGCTTTTCGCCCATGCCATATACTATTAAATCGGCATCGCACTCAGTGAGAATGGATGGGCGCAGGCGGTCTTGCCAATAATCGTAGTGCGAGAGGCGTCGCAAAGAGGCTTCGATGCCACCTGCAATGATGGGCACGTCGGGGAAAAGCGAGCGGAGTGCCCGGGTATATACGATAGTGGGATAGTCGGGGCGCAAACCGGCACGACCATTGGGAGAGTAGGCATCATCGCTTCGACGTCGGCGGTTGGCGGTGTAGTGATTCACCATAGAGTCCATAGCACCGGCGCTAACGCCGAAGAAAAGGCGAGGAGCACCGAGTTTGCGGAAATCGCGCAAATCGTCTTGCCAGTTGGGTTGCGGCACGATAGCCACACGATAGCCGTGAGCCTCAAGCACACGACCAATAACGGCAGCACCCATTGAAGGGTGGTCGATATAGGCATCGCCTGAGAAGAGAATCACATCGACGTAATCCCAGCCGAGGTGTTCGAGTTCTTTCTTTGTGGTTGGTAGCCACTGTTTATTTCGTTGATTCATATTCTTTTAGGTAAGAGGTAAGAGGTAAGAGGTAAGAGGTAAGAGGTAAGAGTGGAGAGTGGAGAGTGGAGAGGGTGGTCGATGGTTATGGAAGTTGCTTGAGGCGTTCTTCCATTTTCAGGAGCTGGTCGCGAAGTTGGGCGGCTTCGATGAAGTCCATTCGTTTGGCAGCTGCTACCATGTCGCTGCGGAGTCGCTCGATAGCTCGTTCCATTTCGTTGCGTCCCATATATTGCACCACAGGGTCGGCAGCGATTCCCGAAGCGGGCATAAATTCAGCCTGACATTGTCGCTTGAGGTCTTCGCTGATGGCACCTGTTCCCGTAAATTCATATTTCTTTCCTTTCTTCTTTGCGCGGTTTTCGTTATCGATGTCGATTTCATCAACTTCCTTGCCGATGATGAGATTACGAGCCTTGATGATGGCTTGCGGAGTGATACCGTGCTCCTCATTGAATTTGAGCTGCAAAGAACGGCGACGCTCGGTTTCGTCGATTGTGCGCTGCATAGATTCGGTGATTTTGTCGGCATACATGATGACGAGTCCGTTGAGGTTTCGGGCTGCACGTCCGGCAGTCTGGGTGAGAGAGCGGTGTGAGCGGAGAAAGCCCTCTTTGTCGGCATCGATAATAGCCACAAGCGACACTTCGGGAAGGTCAAGACCCTCGCGCAGCAAGTTTACGCCCACAAGCACATCGACAACACCTGCACGTAGGTCGTCGATAATCTGTATTCGGTCCATAGTTTCAACATCGCTGTGAATGTAGGCGCACTTGATGTTGAGCTTGGCGAGATAGGCGGTTAGCTCTTCAGCCATACGCTTGGTGAGTGTGGTGACAAGAGTGCGCTCGCGGAAGTCGATACGCTTCTGTATTTCCTCGATAAGGTCGTCGATTTGCCCCTTAGAGGGACGCACCACGATAAGCGGGTCGAGAAGACCGGTTGGGCGGATAATCTGTTCGGTAACAACTCCTTCGCTCTTTTCAAGCTCATAGTCGGCGGGAGTTGCACTCACATAAATCATTTGATGAGTGAGAGCTTCAAATTCTTCAAATCGCAGCGGACGGTTGTCGGCAGCCGCTTGAAGTCGGAATCCATAGTTGACGAGGTTGGCTTTGCGAGCCTGGTCACCGCCATACATAGCGCGAATTTGAGGCACAGTCACATGGCTCTCGTCGATAATGGTGAGGAAATCCTTGGGAAAATAGTCGAGGAGACAGAAAGGGCGCATACCAGGCTTGCGGCCGTCGAAGTAGCGTGAATAATTTTCAATGCCTGAGCAGTAACCCACTTCGCGAATCATCTCGATGTCGTAGGTGACGCGTTCGCGCAAGCGGTTGGCTTCGGCGGGGCGACCCTCGCGGTAGAACATATCCACCTCGTTGCCAAGGTCGAGCTCAATCTGCTTTATTGCATCAGCCATTCGTTCTTTTGAGGTGACAAAGATGTTGGCAGGAAAAATCTTGAATTCCTCGACCGATTGTTGCGGAATTTGCGAGATAGGGTCGAGAATTTGGATTGACTCAATCTCGTTGCCCCAGAAGATGACTCGAATCATAATTTCCTCGTAGGCAAGATACACATCGACGGTATCGCCTTTCACGCGGAAGTTGCCACGCTCGAGCTTGATTTCGTTGCGCGAGTAGAGAGCATCGACGAGAGTGCGGAGAAACTTGTCGCGCCCGATGTTCTGACCTACGGCAATGGTGGCAACATTGTCGCCATAATCTTCGGGATTTCCCATACCGTAGAGGCAAGAAACCGACGACACCACCACAATATCGCGACGGCCAGAGAGCATATCGGTGATGGTGGCGAGGCGCATTCGGTCGATTTCCTCATTAATCATGAGGTCTTTTTCGATGTATTTGTCCGATGATGGAATGTATGCCTCGGGCTGATAGTAGTCGTAATAGGAAACGAAATAGTGCACCGAGTTTTCGGGGAAGAACCCCTTGAACTCCGAGTAGAGCTGGGCGGCAAGCGTCTTGTTATGAGAGAGGATAAGGGTGGGGCGGTTCACCTTGGCAATGACATTGGCCATAGTGAAAGTCTTGCCCGAGCCGGTAACGCCAAGCAAGGTCTGGTGAGGTACGCCATTGATGACGCCTTCAGAAAGCTCGCGAATGGCATTTGGCTGGTCGCCGGTGGGCTGATAATCGGAGTGTAGCTTAAATTCCATCACAGTGAGGTAAAAAATACATTCAACTTGCAAATTTACGCATAATAGACGGAATAACCGCGCCAAATAAATAAAATAATGGCAGTCGTGGCATAATTACAGTAAGTTTTCAGTACCTTTCCTCTAAAGAAAAAAACATTTCTTTATAATGCCGGTGTAAAATCTCGCGGATTTTATGTAAATTTGTGAGATGTTTGTTACTATTGAATGATCAGAAGATGAATAATAAATCGATAATAGAAATGCTGCCTTTTGCTTCGCAGTGCGAGGAGATTGTAACATTCAGCACGCTGCGAGGAATTGCCGATGAGTGCAACGACCCATACCCAAATGTGAATGTGTGTGACTACACCGGTGATGCTTATAGTCATATTGCAGATTGCCGCAGGCAGCTTTGCGAGGAGCTTGGCATTGACGAAAGCTGCCTCATTATGCCCAGGCAGACGCACTCGGCAAAAGTGGAAATTATTGATGATAATTTCATGGCTCTTGATGCCGATGAGCGTAAATTGAGGTTGCAAGGAGTGGATGCATTGGTTACGTCGCTGAGAGGAGTGGTGATAGGTGTAAACACGGCAGACTGTGTGCCTGTGGTGCTGCGTGATTCCATTGCCGGAATTATCGGCGTGGCACATGCAGGGTGGAAAGGAACAGTGGCACGAATTGCAGCTGCAACAGTGGAAGCGATGCTCGGCATGGGAGCCAAAGCCGATAAGATAGAGGTAGCAATAGGTCCGTCGATATGCCCGGAGTGTTTTGAAGTGGGTGATGAAGTGGTTGAGCAGTTTGTCACAGCAGGATTTGATATTGCGAGAATTATGCAGCGTAATAAAGTCACAGGCAAGGCACACATCGATTTGTGGGAAGCAAACACTGCCGTACTTGAGGATGTGGGCGTGAATCGGGGCAAAATAGCACTGTCGCACCGTTGCACGCGGTGCAATGTGGTAAGCTATTTCTCGGCGCGAAGGCTCGGCATAGCCTCAGGTCGCACATTTACAGCAATAATGATGAAGAACAAATAGAAAAATGGGTGGTTGAAAATTTGGAGTGTGCAAATTTTTTATTAATTTTGTGACTGTAAAAAAAAGTTGTACATAACCAAGCATTACAGGGCAACTTTGATAAAAAGATACCAAAACCAACTGATCTTCTATTGAAACATAATGGAGCCTATTTGCCGCATATTGATAAATATTATCGTAGCCATAAGTTTTTTGTCATTGCCAATAACAGCCAGCTGCGAGAACGTGGATTCCATACTCCGCGTGCTCGACTCCGAGATATTGCTATGCGACAAATATAAGGCGATAAAAGAAGCACGGCTC
>JBJFEF010000254.1:0-1599 GCA_051890435.1 Muribaculaceae bacterium | reverse complement strand
TTGCCGTCGGGATAGAGCAGTTTTACCAAGCCGGAGAAGGTCTTGCGAATGGCGAGGTGGTCGCGTTCGGATAGCGAGGTATCGAAGCGGGCATAGTCTTTGAGCATCGGCGAGAAATCGAGAGCACGGAGTTCGTGCAGCACAGCGGCGATGTAGTCGGTGATAAGTCCGTAGCCTTTGCTGAAACTGTCCTTGCGTAGCGACTTGATTTCCCAACCGGGATTATAGAGGTGAATACGGTCGAGGAAAGCACCTTTAATAAATCCTGTGGGGATTGACTCAAAGAGGTGCGAGTTTTTGAGCATATAGGGCACGGTATGCTTGGTATTACCTACAAAAGCCATCGAAGCCGAAGCCTCGTGAGTGGCTTTACCGCGGTTGAATGTCTTGTTGGCAAGATAGTTCTGCATGGTATCAATAAGCACGGCATCGGTCGTCTTGCCTTTCTGCTGCTCGTATTCGTCCCATGCCACCACGTCCCAGTAGCCTACAAGTCCGAGAATTTCGGTGTGTCCGCTGATTTTGGAGAACAGACGGGCGGAAGTTACGTCTCCGCCACTAACAAGAACGCCATACGGTGACAATTCCGAGAATACGTGCGACTTACCTGTGCCCTTAGGCCCGAGTTCCATAAAGTTGAAGTTGTTTTCAACCATAGGGAGCAGACGCGAGAGCGTGATAAACTTCTCTCGGCGGTTGAGCACTTCGGGATTAAGTCCCACGGTGTGAATGAGCAGGTCAATCCATTCTTCGGTGGTGAAACTCTTGCGTTGGTCGATGTAGTCTTGCAGCGAAATGTTGGAAACCTGTATAGGCTTCAGGTTTTCTATCTCCCAGCGCACTTTGATGTCTTCTCCTGTAAGGTAGTTGATGTTGACAATCGACCACACGCCGTTGCCCGAAAGCAGTTTCGGATTTTTGCGAACAAATTCACTTCCGATAGGAATACGGAACAGCCCGAGGTTGGCAAAAGTAGCCTCATATTGGTCTGCCTTATCGTTGAGTTGAGCCGATATTTTGTCAATGATGCGGAAGCGACCGGCTTCTTTGATTTTGCCTTTCACTTCTTCGGCTTCGGCACGATGCACATAGTTGTTTTGGATTACGGTTTTCACCTTTTCGATGCCTTGTGCTATGAGTTCTTCATCGTCGCAAGCGCAGTACTGACCGAGCAGGTATTCGAGCACAAATGTAGGCACCGGCAGGTTGCCTTTCACCAAGAAAGCGAGGTCTTTTCTTACCACCTTGCCTTGGAAAGCGTTCAATATTTTTTCTTGTAGTTCCATATCAGAAATCTTGCTCTATAAGTGTATTGTTAGTAACCGGTTTTTTCACGAGTGGGTTAAGCATGTCTTCCGTATCGTAGATGCGGAGTTGCAGAATGCCCGACGACACCGCCTGATTGAGCGTGAGACTCAATTCTTTCACTCGGTTTTGCAGCACTTCGGCATCGGTGCTGTCGAGGGTGATTACGGTGTCGTTGGTGACTTTTGCGTCATTGCAATAGATATTGCAGACTATTTCACGCGGCTTGATGTCGGCTGACACTGCCTCGTCTTGCAATATCTGTATTCTCAGGCGGCTCGACACAATCGAGAG
>JBJFEF010000253.1:19056-21299 GCA_051890435.1 Muribaculaceae bacterium | reverse complement strand
CGCCTCGAGTTTCAGCACGTTCTCAGCAAAATCACTTTTAACATCAAAGCCGGAGAAGGATTTGAAGGTCTGGGAGGTACGCCATCTTTCTGGACAACACCGACTGTAACTCTTGCCAGGAATAGGACTAATGAGGCAGAAAATCCATGGTGTTATACTAAAGGTTCAATCAACATAAAAACCGCACAAGCCACTAATGACGGAACAAAATCAGTGGTGAAGTTAAGCGATATGAACACTGACCTCAGTAATGTGAATGAAGCTGCCATTATCTATCCGGGTTCGGTGCTTGGTGACGCCGACACCGATGTTGTGGCAAAGATTGTAGTTGATGGTGCAAATGTTTATTACGTCACTGCCAAGGAAATCCGCGCTGCGATAGATGCTACAACAGGGCACGCAGGCGATTATACCACAAAGCCCGGCTACAACTATATCTTCAATATCACATTGAATAAGACTGACATAATCGTCACTGCTACAGTATCGAAGTGGATCGACGTTAATGCTGACGAAGCTTTTCCGAAAATCGTGGTTTCAGCCAATGTAGGCAACAAAGGCGATACGGAGCAGACGCTCTCTGAGTTCCGCTTCTATCGCAATGATGGCGTAAATGTGCCACTTATTGGAATGGGCGATGCTCCGACAGCTCCCGCCACAAAGAATGTGAAATATACAGCCCTCGCCGATGCTCAAAATCCCGTTGCCGATGACAAGGCAGATGGAGCGACCGCATGGAAATTCTGGACAATAGCTGAAACGTCAACAGAAACAAGCCTCTATTGGCCCAACCACACCACCCACTACTTCTTCCGTGGTGTCTATCCAAAGGGAACGACTGTTGCAGATGGCGAAAGCTCATATATTGTGGTTAATAATGCCGAATATAATGCTACTACATTCCCGAGCAACCTGATGATTGGTGCTCCCGAAATAGCATCGGCCACTATGTGCGACAACCCCGACCACACGGCGGTGGATATGTCGAAATACGGCATCTGCGCCCGCACTGGCTCTATCAACCTCAATTTCCGCTATATGATGAGCCAAGTGGAAGTGGATCTGAAAACAGAGACATCCAGTGATGATAAGGTAGAACTCAACGCCGACACAAAGTTGGAAATTCTCAATCCCATAAATCAGCGAAACATCTACCTTGGCACACGCAGCACTGGTTACGAAGCAAGCATAGTACGCGCGACAGACTACACGATGCACCGCAAAGGTGATGCAACCGCTTCGCTTGTTACGTTCCACGATGCAATTGTGCCACAGTATTTGCCAAAGCCAAGCGAGGAAAAGCCAATGCGCTTCAAGGTGACTATAAAGAACTCTAACGGCACATATGATGTATATTACGCCGACGTGCAGCCGATTCAAGTTTCTGAAAGCGGTGGAGCGAAGAAAACCATAGAGAACTGGCTTGGAGGTTATCACTACAAATACACCCTCACTTTGAAGAAGACGGGCATCAGCGTCACCGCCACTATCACCGAGTGGATTACGGCAAGTGGCAGCGACAATGTGTGGATGTAATAATTTGCGAGAGTCCCTAAAAAACAGTAAAGAATTATGATGAAATTAGCACGAAATATTATCCTTGCAGGTATTGCCGCCGTGGCAGCATCTTGTTCCGACGACACCCTGCCGGGCACCAACCCCGACAACGGCGAAAAGACGCCTCTCAACGTAGCCGTAGCCCTCAGCAACGGCACTTCCCTCTCCCGCGCCGAGGGCAAAACCTTCGCCGCAGGCGATAGCTTGTATGCCTATATTCGCCAAGTGCAGTGGGACGGCACAGATAAAGCTGAATATTATAGCACTGTAGAAAGTAAGATTGCCGACCAATCACCAAGTTTGGTGTTATTCAAGGTTGATAATGGGTTCACTATGACAGATGTTGATGGTACAACCAAGAAAACGAGCAACATCACCCCAACAAAGCCTCTTTATTGGGACGATTTCAGCACTGCCACCGACCCATTGACCGCCGACGGTCGCTATCTGCAATCGGCATGGGGCTTCTGCTACAATGGCGGCTCTCCCACAACCGCTTTAAGCCAAACTAACGGCACTCTCGGCTGGACTGCTTCGGCAAATTTCGATACTGCTGAAAAGATGCGAAACAACGACCTCCTATGGTCGAAGGCTCAGAAACCGCTAAAATACGTGCGCGGCACATTCGGTGGCAACGACCACGGCACGCTCGTTATCCCCTACACTCACGCCATGAGCATGATCAC
>JBJFEF010000253.1:16482-18956 GCA_051890435.1 Muribaculaceae bacterium | reverse complement strand
CACTTAATGCCACTCTTGCCGAAATCACTAATATCGACGGAAATAACTATAAAATCCCTGTTACTGATGCGATTCTTACGGCTTGGGGCAGCCAGCTCGATGGCACAAAGCTGAAATCGGGCGTAAACTATAAACTCACCGTCACAGTGGCAAAGCAAGTCATTGATGTAGTAGCCCAAATCACCGATTGGGTCACTATCGAAGCCACCGGCAAGGGCGATATCAATTTCTCTGCCGATGTTACAAGCAGCGGCGTTGCGAATGAGGCAACCGGCTCATTCGACCTCTACCGAAGCACTGAAACCGATGGCACAAGTGCTTTGGCATACGCCACCACAAGCACTTGGACCATCGACAAGTGGGTAAACACCCCCCAAATATATTGGGCAAACGGCTCTACAAGCTACTACTTCCGCGCCTTAGCCACCTACGACGGCACATCACTCAGCAGCATAAGTTCGACACCTGGCGATGAAGCCACTCGCACAGCCGCCGCCCAGGGCAAGGATTTGATGTGGGCAACCACAAAGGCTCACAGCGGCACCGCAGCCGACGGAAGCGCATACAGCTACACAGAAGGGGCTGCTATTCCGCCTCGCACCGGTGATGTGCCACTGCAGTTTGAGCACGCAATGAGCAAAATTACCATCAATCTCAGCACCTCAACCACCGGAAAAGACGAGGCAACTCAATCTCTCGACGAGAAAGCTCGCGCAGTAGATTTCACCAATGCCAAAATCACCATCAGCAATCTCTGCACCGAGGGCACCATCGCCATTGCCGACGGTGCAATCACGCCTACTGCACTCTCGGTAGAAGCCCCAACGTCGTTGCAGCAGAACGTGACGACAGAAACCGGCGTTAAAGATAAAGGCTCAATCAGCGATATTGTTATCCCACAATTGCTCATAAATGAAACTTACCCCATCAAGCTCACTATAACGCTCGGCGACGGCACCACCTACAGCCTCTTACTCAAAGACTGCAAGGTGAAAGACTCCGCCGACAACTATATCACGACTTGGGTGCGCGGCAAACACTACGTTTACGATATCTACGTCGAGAAGGAAGCGATCAGCTTCGTTGCCGTCATCAAGGATTGGGAAGAAGTCAGCGGCGGCGGTGATGCCAACCTCGATTGGGACTAACCGGCAAGAGATTACAAGCTAATAGGCATAGGATATAGGTCAATGAGCATAGATTACAAGCTCAAAAGTCAGCCAAATCGGCTCTCTTACCTCTTACCCCTTACCTCTTAACTCTAAAAAACTTTGAATGATGAAATTGAAACTACTTATACTACTCACGCTCGCTGTGCTCACAGCCTGCTCCGGCGAAGCCCCCGACGCTCCGTCGGGCGACGATGCCGTGGTAGGCACCCCCGTGATGTTCACATCGGGCAATCAGAGCCTCTCACGAGCCATTCCCTATCTCGGCGAAAATGGCCGCTTCGTCTGTCGCATGTACTACCAAGCCACACAAGGAAGCACCGACTACACCGGTCAATACAAGTCGTGGCTTCGCGTGAACAATGCCTACGGCAACTCAGTCTATCGCGATTCGCTCTTTAATGCCAATGAGTCGAACAACGTCCTTTTCGACCAGTTCAACTTCGAGAAAGCCGCCACTATCTTCTATTGGCAAAACCGCAAGAATCACGCTTTCATCGCCTATACCGACTTGCACCGCTGCTTCAAAGACGACTACCGCGGTGATAATGGCTTGAATATGACCACTGACGCCTCTTTCACCGAGGCTGAAAACACATACGCCTGCAAGAGTTTCAATCTCACCACAACGCCAACCGAAACGCTCAATGAGGAGCAGAAGCTGTCCGGCGACCCTGCATACTACTCCCAGCCCGACCCCGCTGTTGCTAACACCATCATGCTCCCTGCCGGAGCCACCCAGGAGGCTAACCGCGTAGATCTCATCTTCCGCCACTGCTTCTCACAAATCCAAGTGAACCTGAAGAAAGCAGCCGACGGCGGAATCACCGAACTCACGGCTGCGCAAATCACCAAGGTGGAAATGCTTGGAGTGAGCGAGGAGGGATATGTGTGCTTCGATGCCGACCCCACAACGGGAAAACCGCACGCAGCGTCATATAAGGAAGTGTCGCCGAGCGACTACACCGACGAGCAACTGGCCTCTAACCCCTACGGCACCGCAATGACTATGTTCGACATGGGCAGCGACAACTACACTCCCGGCTATGTGAAGTCGTTCAACGCCATAGCCTTCGGGCAGCTCCGCGCACTCCGCATCACCTGGACAGAGCCTGCCGCCGAGTCGAGCGGAGCCATTGAGCACGTTGTCACCCACCGTATCACCGAAAACGATTTCAGATATTTGCAGAGTGGAGTGCGCTACATTCACAATCTGGAGTTGCGCCGCGGCACTCTCGCCGTTATCAAGACCGAAATCCTCCCTTGGGAAATCGACGAAACCCTGTGGAAAGGCAACGGAATAGT
>JBJFEF010000253.1:11821-16382 GCA_051890435.1 Muribaculaceae bacterium | reverse complement strand
ATTGCTTTGCTGCTTGCATCGTGCAGCGATGAGTGGCAAAAGGCTATTGACGACGGCACAATTCCCGACATGACCGGCGAACAGGTGGCTTTCACCACCAACGTAAGTTCGTCGGGCAGCGATTCGCGCGGCTATTCTCCCTTAGAGAACGGCACGGCAGGCTACATTGCCATCAATAAAGCCTACAACCTCAAAATCACCATGCACAAGCAAGGCGAGCCAGCCACTGAGATAGGCACTTGCACCTACGAGCCCGTGTTTTCGCAGAGCGGCACATCAGAGGGTGTTCTCCGAGCCGCGCCCGCTGACGGCGAAACTGCCCTCTATTGGCAGGACAGCCAAAGCGAATATGGTTTCAGCGTCACTGCCGGCAGCGACAACATCGCCACCGACCAGAGCGATGAGGAAAAATGGCTCGCCCAAGACCGCCTCAAAGGCTTTTCCTATGCCCCTGTGAAAGACGAAGAGTCCTCCGCAGAAGATAACATCAATGCCATCAACTATCGCACAAGCAAGCAGTGGTATCAGGCAAACAAGGTGTGGATGCCCACGAATGGCATCGTTCCCAAGGACGATTTCAAGAAAATCCCCCTTTTCTTGCAGCACGAACGTGCATGGATCACCGTGATTCTGCGAGCCGGAGTGGGTGTAGATCGCAATGCAGTGGATTATGCCACCGCCGGCGAAAAGATTAAAGCCGAAATCTACAACTATAATAGCGAAGGCACCGCCATCACCCCATGGCTCACCGAGCAAGAGGTGGCGTATAACGCCGAAGATGGACTCCCCGAAGAAACCCGCAAGGGCGTGGCTTATCACGCTATCGTCAATCCCTACGACTATCTCGCTAAAGCCGAGGAGTCGATTATCTGCAAAATCAATCTTTCGGGGCAGAATTTCTCGTTTTATGCCTCAAATGACAAAAGATATGGCGAATATAAGAATAGCCCTGAATCTCAGCCGGATATGAAGGCTTATAACCTCACTGCCGGAAAGCACTTGGTGATCGATGTGACTCTCTCGCGTGAGAGCCGCAAAATCCTCATCACTGCCTACGTCGAAGACTGGACCGAGAAGGTAACTTCGAGCGTTTGCGACGACTTCGGACTCGCCGGCACTCCTATCGTGATTCAGAACCGCGATGAGCTGCTTGCATTCCTCAGCGACCCCACCAAAAACAAGGCAGGACAAACCGCCATTATCAGCGCAAATTCTATCGACCTCGACAAGGACAAAGATGGAAACGAGAGTCCTTGGAGCGGCGGAACATACAATCTTAATGCCACGCTCAACATTGGTGGCTGCACACTCAGCACAAGTTCGCAATTTTTGAAGGATATTACCGCTTCAGGGCAGATTCTCAATGGGTCAATTGCCGTGAAATCGGGCAGCAACGTTGAAACCGTGGTGTGCAACGACAACTACGGCTCTATTTCCTACCTCGATGTCACTGCCGATGCCACTTCCACTGCCTCAAAGGCGGGAATTGCAGTGGTGAACTATGGCAATATTTCGCGTTGCTCCTCGGCTATCACCGTTGAGGGCGCATCGGGCACCGACTTTGTGGGCGGAATTGCCGCTAAATCGATTTATCAAGATGGCGACATCACAGTAGAGCCGATTATCGACCGCTGCACCGTCACAGGGCGTGTGGGAGTAGCCGCAGATGCCAACACCACCTACGGCGGCGGAATCTCAGGACTTGCTGCAGGGCGTGTGACCAACTGCACCTACGAGTATGGAATTTCGCTGCTGCAAGAGATACGCAAGAATGGCGACCAGCCCTTGCTCCTCAATATCGTGAACAAAATACAAGAAGGAAAGGCCCTCAAAGCCAACGGCAACGAGTGGTCCACAAGAGGCAATTACACCATTGGCTCCACTGAAATTCAGAACAATCGCGACGATGCTCTCCTCTACGACCAGATTATCTATTGCCAAGCCGAATTGAATGAATTGGTGAAGGCCGGCAGCACTTACAATGCCTCCGGCAAGCGTTACCGCATAGCGCAGAGCTTCACTGTGACATCTGACGACCCCGACGGGTGGCCTTTCGGCTTTGCTAAGGATAAAACAGACAATTCCGTCCACGGCAATGTGCTTTTCTACCTCGAAGGAAACGGCATGACAATCACCCTCACAGGTAGCAAAACCATTCCAAATACTTCATTCCAGTCAGCCCCGATGCTTTTCAACAACATTGTAGGCACGGTGCAGAATCTCAATGTATATTGCGCGAAATCGCTCTACGGCATTCCGCAGTTCACAGAGGGAGAAAACCCGAAAAACAACTTCACCGACGGCTGCGCTCCGTTCGCCTATGCTATCTACAAGGGCGGCAAGGCTGAGAATATCACCGTGTATGGCGCAACAGGGACTGTGGTTCAGGCTGCTTCAGCAGGAGGCGTTGTGGTTTCACTCCACGATGGCGCACAGATGATCAACTGCAACAGCTTCATGAATGTGAATATGTATATCCCCGCATCTTCGGATAACGATGTGCAATCGGCTGCAAAATTCTATTCAGGAGGCATAGCAGCAATGCTCGAAGATGGAACCACATCGCTCACACAATGCCGATATATGGGTACGTTATCCAAGAACTACACCGGTAGTAAAAGTGATGCTTTATTCTTCCTTGGCGGAATCGTTGGCGGTCTGCGTTACTCAAATGTTAGCGAGGCACCTAAGCCCCATGCCACTATCACCGACTGCTCAAGTTGGTGGAGAGCATGGCCCGACACTCAAGCCAGCACCGGCGGACTGCAACAAGGCTCGCTGATAGGCCGTGCACGCTACTCTGTGCAACAGGGTTCTTCCACTAATGACGAAAACGGAATGTACGACTGCGAAGGAAACTGGTGGATAGGCACAGTGGGTGCCGGCTCGTGGAAAACCGGCAATGAGGCTCTTGCCATCGGCAAGAAGAACTCCGTAACACCCACCCAACCCACCAAGCCCACGCCTCCGAATCAATGAATAAAATAAACTCTACGATATGACTCTTAGAAAATATATATTCCTACTCCCCATCGTGGCACTCTCTGCCTGTGCCGACGATGTGCTGCAATCGGGTTCGGATATTCCAGCCGACAGCTCCGACGACATTCGTGTGGGCTGCGGCTTCGACACCGGCTCCGATGAGCTAAGCGTGGAGTCGCGTGCCACCTCGGGTTTGGGCGACGTCAGCCCTGCCGAGCAGCTCGACTGGCTACTTCAGCCTCTTTTCGACGGCTTCGAGATTACCTACTTCCCTACACCTGCAACCGGCACCAGTCCGAGCACCAAGCGCATGGCAAAGCTCCAGCTTGTGAAGAAAAGCGGTAGCACTAACGAGTATGAAACCGTTACCGAAGAGGTGAATGGCACGCCGAAAACTCTGGCTAAATATAACTTCAAGGAGATTGCTGATGGAACTGTTACCGACAAAAACGCCAAGTGGTTCGACAACGGCAAGCACACTTTCCAAGGCATTTATGCCCCAGATGCAATATTGAAGTATGACGCCGGGAGCAAGGTTCCATCGGCTACCCTCACTTCCGACCAAAGCGCGGAGGGCAATGGCTCTAACTACACCAGCCTTACGCAATACTCGGCTATGCCAAACGAACAGGTGATAAATGCTACCGTGAAGCGCGTGCTGCTTCCATTTCAGCACCGCCTCGCCCGCGTGTTTGCATATATCCTTATCGACCCCGAGATGAAGGGTGTGACTCTCGAAGGATATACTCCTTATGTTACCGATTCTGAAGGTAACGTGACACAGAAAGATGACCCCACCACCACCTCGCTCCGCTTCGAGAATGTGAAGGTGCTTGACTATGTGGAAAAGAAGCAAAATGCAACCACTCATCTTTTCGACTACACCCCACATTGGACCGAAGCACGCAAGGTTATCCCCCACTTCCGCGCCGAACTTGGCTCTATCAATGTGAAGGGTGACAATCTATACGAAGATTTCATTCTCTTTAAAAATACTTCCACCAATGAATTTGTCACTTGCGATGACACAAGTATGTGGCAAGCGGCATATAACTCCTATAACACTGCTTTACAAAAGTATTACACCGACAACTCCATAGATGCCGAGTCGGCAACTTCCGAGCAGAAAAAGGCAGCTAAGGCGTATGCCGAAGCCCAGTCCGGCTACATTATGACTAACTATGGCAAGGTGCCTGTGTATGATATCATCGTCCGTCCCACCTACGTATATAACACTGATATTATGTATGATGAAGAGGACCGAACCAACACCACCAACAGCATCGACTTCACCCTGAAGCTCTCAAACGGCTTGGAATATGAGAAGCGGTTTAAATTCGACCTCAATCCAAACCAGATGACAGTGGTGTATCTGCGCATCAACCGCGAGCAAATCGACTATAATACCTCGGGAGCTGAAAAATGGATATCCAACGAGTTTACCGACGGCTACTATGGCGTAAACAATGAGAACGGCAACCGACTGTCGCTCGCCGGAGGCAGTTGGCAGCGTGCCTACCGCAACTCTAAGGGCGACGGACCTGACGACATCACCGATGGTAGCAAATATGATGAAGAC